>JAGBLC010000046.1 GCA_017635615.1 Prevotella sp. | reverse complement strand
TGTGGAATAAGCCCAGCAGGTGCCTGAGCGGTTCTGGTCCTTGATGCTGGTGATAGGCATCTCCTTGATGGTTGTGAACACAGGCTTCTTCGAGTTTTGCTCTTTGTCCTGTGCCATTGCGCCGGTGGCCACCATAGCCATGAGCGCTACTGCTAACATTTTCTTCATGTAATTTTTTTGTTAAAGGTTAATATTGAATTATTTCGTTATTCTCGTTATTAACGTTAATGACGTTATTAACGCTATTTACGTTATTCTGATATTGCAACCGAAGAAGCCATGAAAGCCTCTACATCAGCGGGGTGGTATGGGATGATCTTATCGCCAAGGAAACGACAGCCGTCGGCCGTGATGAGGATGTCATCCTCGAGACGGATACCACCGAAGTCCTTATAGGTCTCTACCAGCTCGTAGTTGATGAAGTCTTTGTGCAATCCTTGTGCGCGCCAGTCATCGATGAGGTCGGGGATGAAATAGATACCTGGCTCGTCGGTCATCACGAAACCTTCCTGCAGACGCTTGCCGCAACGAAGGGCGTTGGTACCGAACTGTGTCGAGGGCTGTATCTCGTCGTCGAAGCCGACATAGTTCTGGCCGAGACCTTCCATGTCGTGCACATCAAGACCCATCATGTGTCCCAGTCCGTGGGGCAGGAAGAGCGCATGTGCACCAGCCTGTACAGCCTCTTCGGTGTCACCCTTCATAAGTTCCAGTTCCTTCAGCTTGTCGGTCATCATGCGGCAAACGTTCATGTGGACATCGTACCAGAGAACGCCTGGGCGGGCCACCTCAAGGGCATAGTCGTGGCAAGCCTCTACGATGGAATAGATTTCGAGCTGCCGCTGTGTGAACTTTCCGTTGACGGGATAGGTGCGGGTGTTGTCCGAGCAATAGTTCTCGCTATTCTCGGCACCAGCATCGCACAGGGCGAGGCGTCCGCTCTCGAGGATGTTGTACGAAGGGTTGCCGTGCATGATCTCGCCATGCTGCGTGAAGATGGTGGCAAAGCTCTCGTGCTCACCGAGCGAATGAGCCATACCATTCACCTGTCCGCCCACATATTTCTCGGTGAGGCCCGGACGGGTAAGACGCATAGCGTGGGTGTGCATCTGATAGCCAATGGCGCAAGCCTTTTCTATCTCAGCTATCTCGATGTCGGTCTTGCACTGGCGCATCTTGACGACGGCCATGATGAGTTCTACCGACGCGGCCTCCTTCTGTTGAGAAGGATGGATGCCAAGGAGGTCCATAATCTGAATCTTCGTGTCGAAGCGATAGGGTGGTAGGAAGTGAATCTTGCGGCCGCTCTTCTTGGCTTGGTCGCAGATGTTCTTCAGCTCCTTCATCGGTGCTGTAGCGCTGATGCCTGTCTGATGGGCCATATCGCTGACACTGTCCACCGAGCCATACCACACGATGTCTTCGATGTCAATGTCGTCGCCGATAAGCATCTCTTTACCGGCATCGATGTCGATGACGCCGACAAGTCCGTCACGGCGTAGGCCATAGTAGTAAATGAACGACGAGTCCTGCCGGAATGGGTAATACGCATTGGCAGGATAGTTGCAGGGCGACTCGTTGTTGCCGAAGAGCAACACGATTCCATTGCCGACTAAACTTCTTAGTTCTTCACGGCGTTTGATGTAGATTTCTTTGCTAAACATTTTTACTATTTAAAAAGAGGGGGCGACGCGAGAGAATCACGTCGCTCTGTTCGTTATGTTTTTATTGGTCGAAGTAGTCCTCCAGTTCCTGGCGTGCACTTCCCTCGCTGTTCGACAGGTCGCGGATAATGACACCATGTTCGAGCAATGCGATACGACTGCTGATGTCGACGGTGTGGGCCAGGTTGTGGCTGCTGATGAGAATGGTGGCACCCGTCTGCTGGTTATGTTCCTGGAGCAGATGCTTCAGTGTGTTCTGGCTCGAGGGATCGAGGAAGTTGAACGGCTCGTCGAGGATGACGAGCTGCGGGCGATTCAGAAGCGTAGAAATGATGCCCACCTTCTGTTTGTTGCCGGCAGACAGATTGCGGATGAGTTTCTTCTGTCCGAGTATCTCGCCACCCATGAAGTGTTCGAAATCCTTCAGACGGTCGTCAACCTGCTGCTTGTTCATGCCATTGACCTTTCCGATAAAGTGGAAATACTCCTCGGGCGTCAGGAAATCGATGAGGAATCCCTCGTCGATATAGGCTCCGGTGAAGGTTTTCCAGTCTTCCGACTGGGCAGGATTGACCGTGACAGGAGCTTCTCCTTCTGCCGTCGGCAGCGTAATCTCCACCTGCCCGTCGTCGGCCTGGATAAGGTCGAGGATAAGACGGAAGAGTGTCGTCTTACCTGCTCCGTTGTTGCCGACAAGACCGAGCATGTCGCCATCGTGGATGGTGAAATCGCTGATGTCGACAGCCGTCTTGTCGCCGAAGGTCTTCTTGAGGTTTTCTATTCTTATATTCATAGTCTTTTATATTGGGCAACGGCGGAGGCGTCGCCTAAAACGACAATGAGGGATTAGACAATGCCGCGTCCGTGGCAGTTCTTGAACTTCTTGCCGCTGCCGCAGGGACAGGGGTCGTTGCGTCCCGGCATCTTATCCTTGCGGATGGGTATGCGGTTGACCTGCTGCTGCGGTCCGCGCGTGTCGGTGCTGGCAGCTGCGCGCTGTCCTTCGTCAACGAGCTTCTCCTCCTGGAGGTCATCTTTCCGTTCGGTATAGCGTTGTGAGCGCTGTTCGGGAGCGGCCTCGCGCACCTCGTTCTGCTGAATCTCCGGAATCTGTGCACGCATGAGGATGCTGCAGATGCGGTCGTTCATATCGTTGACCATATTGTCGAAGAGCGTGGCACTCTCCAGCTTGAAGATAACGAGCGGGTCTTTCTGCTCGTAGCTGGCGTTCTGCACGCTGTGGCGCAGTTCGTCGAGGGCACGGAGGTTCTCTTTCCAGCAGTCGTCGATGATGTGCAAAAGGATGCTCTTCTCGAACTGCTTGACGACCTCCTTACACTCCGAGTCGTATGCCTCCTGTAGGTTGCACGGGATGTTGTAGATACGTTTGCCGTCGGTAATGGGCACCATGATGCGCTCATAGAGGCTGCCCTGATTCTCGAAGACCTGCTTGATGACCGGCCATCCCACGGTGCGTATGCGCTCCGTCTTGCGGTTGAAGGCCTCCATGACGGCCTGGAACGAATCTTCAGCGAGCTTGTCGCGGCTGTCGTTAATAAACTGTTCGCGCGTGAAGGGACATTCCATCGCGAATATCTTGATGAAGCCTTCGGTGCATCCCTCGTAGTCGTTGTTCTCAATGATGTTGACCACGCGGTCCCAAAGAATATTGGCGATGTCCATGCCGATGCGCTCACCCATCAGGGCGTGGCGACGCTTCTCGTAGACGACGGTACGCTGCTTGTTCATCACATCGTCGTATTCGAGCAGGCGCTTACGGATGCCGAAGTTGTTCTCCTCGACCTTCTTCTGTGCGCGCTCGATGCTCTTCGTGATCATGCCGCTCTCTATACGCTCGCCTTCCTTGAAGCCCATACGGTCCATCATGCCGGCGATACGCTCTGAGCCGAAGAGGCGCATCAGCTTATCTTCCATCGAGACATAGAATACGGAGCTACCCGGATCGCCCTGACGTCCGGAACGTCCACGCAACTGGCGGTCGACGCGGCGGCTCTCGTGACGCTCTGTACCAATGATGGCCAGACCACCGGCAGCCTTCACCTCGTCGGAGAGTTTGATATCGGTACCACGGCCAGCCATATTGGTGGCGATGGTGACGGCACCCAGTCCGTTGGTGCTCTGTCCGGCGTTGGCCACGATATCAGCCTCCTTCTGGTGGAGCTTGGCGTTGAGCACCTGGTGTGGGATATGTCGGAGGTTGAGCATACGTGAGAGGAGTTCGGAAATCTCTACCGATGTCGTGCCGACGAGTGTCGGACGTCCGGCATTGCGCATCGCCTCGATTTCCTCGATGACAGCGTTGTACTTCTCGCGTGCTGTCTTGTAGACACGGTCGTCCTGGTCGTTACGGATAACGGGACGGTTGGTGGGAATCTCCACGACGTCAAGCTTGTAGATGTCCCAGAACTCACCAGCCTCGGTAG
>JAGBLC010000045.1 GCA_017635615.1 Prevotella sp. | reverse complement strand
GTCTCACGTCGCAACAGGCAACGCAGAATATTGCGACGTGAGACACGTCGCCTCCTACTGCAAAGCGGTGTAATAACCATTAGTTATATAGAAGAAGCATAAACTACAAATGTATGAAAGCTAAGAATCTTTTTTTCGCGTCAGTCACACTCGCCATAGCCCTTATGGCGCTTGCGGCATGTACAGGCCGAAACAATCGTGAAGCCTTGTCTGGTAAAGCAAGCGATGAGCAACTGCAGGCTCTGGCCGACAGCATCTCGACATGTCTCGAAGACCCTTCCACTTACGACATGGCCGACTCTTTGCTGCGTCAGGTCTTTGCCATGCCCGGCATAGAGCAGTCGGAGGCATGGCCCATCTTCCTCTTCCACCAAGGCATGTACCACTTCTATACAGGCGACCTCGCCCAGGCCAAGAAGGTCTTCCTGCGGCTCTTCGACATGTTGCCCCTTGACGTGCAGGCCGACCTCAGCATCAGCGTGCCGCAGACGTTGGGTGTCATCTACCGACGCGGACAGCAGACCGATTCGGCGCTCTACTACTACGACCGTGCCCTGCAGGCCGCCATCGAGCAGAACAACGACGAATGGCTCGGCACCTGCTATCTGAACGTAGGCATTCTCTACAACACCCTTATGCAATATAAAGAGGCACAGCCCTTCCTCGACAAGGCTGTAGCGTGCGCCCTGAAGACCGACGATGGCTATACGCAGCTGTGTTCGCAGCAGGTACGAGCCGCCAACGAGGTGGCGCTGGGTAAGAACGATGAGGCCGAACGAGACATCCGCCAGGCTTATTCGCTGGCTCAAGAGGCTGAGTCGGCCGACTGGCAGGTGCGCTGCCTGACCACATTCTTATCACTCTTCAACCGACAGCAGAAGGCCGACTCCTCAGCTCATTACGTCCGTATCGGCTCTGAACTGCTGCAGCAGCTGCCGCCCAATGGGGTGACGGCCGTCGGATTCATCAACGAGCGCGCTAATCATTATTATCTTACCGGACAGTGGCAACGAGCCGTCGACGACTTCAGCAGTATCATATCGAAAAGCAAGGGCTTCCGCGAGAGCAATATCATGCTCCGTCTGGCCAAGTCGCACGAGCGCCTGGGCAACTATTCTGAAGCGCTGCACGCGATGGATGCTGCCCGCCAGCGAGCCGACTCCATCGCTTCGGCTAAGCTATCGGCTCAGATAGCCGACTTCAACGTGAAGTACCAGACGATGGAGAAAGACCTCGAGATAGCCCGTCTGACGAAACAGCGGCTATGGTTCATGATGGGACTCCTGTTGCTCGCCGTCGTGGCCGCCATCGTCTGGCTGTGGCTCAAAGGACGACGTCAGCGTCGCGAAGCCCAGATGCGCATTGCCACTCTTGAGAAAGAGCGCCGTCGCATTGCCAAAGAGCTGCACGACGGAGTATGTAACGACCTGCTGGCCCTTGAGATGCAATGTGCCACGGGCTATGATACCGACAAGCTGCAACAGTCGCTCAACCGACTCCGCTCGCAGGCACGCGACCTCAGCCACCAGCTGATGCCCCCGGAGTTCTCTCACCTGAGCCTGCCACAGCTCCTGAAGCAACATGCTGAAAGCATCTGTCGCAACACAACGCTCAGCATGACCTTCACGGCCGAACCATCCGTCGGCGACCATCATTGGCGGGAACTTTCAGCCGAGCAGAGCCACGAGCTCTACCGCATCGTACAGGAACACACCGCCAACATCCTGAAGGGAGGTATCGCCACACATCTCGATGTACACCTGCGGCAACTATCCGACGGAACACACCAGCTCACCCTTCGCGACGATGGACAGCCCTCTCGTGAACCTAATGCAACGGGTATCGGCAGCCGCACCTTTGCCGACCGCATCACCAGTATGGGAGCGCAGGCCACCACGTCAACTTCCGATGCAGAAACACTACTCGACATCCGCTTCTGAGGAGTAGGAGAGGCTCCTCCAAGCCTCCCCAAAGGGGAGGAGTCCCAAGTGGCAGGTGTCACGCTGGGAAGCGTGACCTCCTACATTAGCGCTATTGTAGGGGCGGAACAGCGTTTCCGCCCGCAATAGCAGATATGGAAGTATCTTTGGCAGCATTTTTTTTGTCGCAAAAACAGGTGAAAGTTCATGCTAATGTGAAAAAAACTCATGTCAGAATAGATGTGGAATGAAATCTTTTTCGTACATTTGCATCATCATGGACAACGTTACGACTCAGAAAGCATACAGCATACTGGCACTCGACGACCACCCCGTAGTGCTTGAAGGGCTGAACCACCTGCTCACAGACAATCGGAGCGACATCGTCTACGACGGCGTTACCACATCTGTCGCCCTTCACAATCTGTTGGAGCAAGGTCATCACTACGACCTCTTCATCCTCGACCTCGAACTGCCCGACGGCGACGGCTTTGCCGAGATAGCCCGAATCCGCAGCTATTGTCCCAGAAGTGCCATCCTTATCTACACCATGCACGAAGAGCCTTGGGTCGTTGCCCGTCTGGCAAAGCTCGACATCCAGGGCATTGTCTCGAAGTCGAGCAGCGTCGGACAGATTGCCGAGGCCGTCGAAATCATTCGTGGAGGGGGAAATTTCTATAACGAAGCATTCCTCCGTCAGATGAGCGACAACATCAGCGCCATGCAAACGGATGCTGTCGAGCTGAGCCATCGCGAGCGTCAGGTGCTGCAAGGCATCTGTCAGGGCAAGACGACGCAAGAGATGGCCGACGGTTTCTTCCTCAGCGCCAACACCATAGGCACCTACCGTCGCCGCCTGATGAGCAAGTTCGGTGTCCACAACGTAGCGCAGCTCATCACCAAGGCCCAGCAGCTGCTCCCCCCGTTCGGCCCCAAAGCTTTCCCCGAATAAACATGCTTATTCTCAGAGATGGTCTCTGACCTCCTCAGAGATGGTCTCTGACCTCCTCAGAGATGGTCTCTGACTGCCTCAGAGATGGTCTCTGACCACCTCAGAGATGGTCTCTGACTGCCTCACCATTCATCCACACCTGCCACCTATGCGCTGTTGCGACGCAAGAAAGCGTCGCCTCCTACAGGGCCTGCCACTTATGCGTAATGTAGGAGGTCACGCTTCCCAGCGTGACACCAGCCACGTTATTGCCACTTACGCGCTGTTGCGGGCGGAAACGCCGTTCCGCCCCTACAATGGTGCCAACGTAGGAGGTCACGCTTCCCAGCGTGACACCAGCCACGTATGCGCTACCTATATGCTGTTGCGACGCAGGGAAAGGCTACGGGTCGGCGCGTCAGCGGGAATAGCGTCGCCTCCTACATATCGCCCAGTTGGTGAGTTGTTTGGTGAGATGTCTGGTGAGGTGTTGGGCAGAAAATCGGGCAAACTTGACATGCAAGCAGGTGAAAATCGGTCAAAGTTGTCATGCAAACAGGTGATAATTGGCCACAGCTGTCAGATTCTGAGCCGAAAAGATGGCAATATGAATCCTTTTTTGTAATTTTGCAAAAAATCTATTCATTTATTACATTTCAATTTAAGCTATTAGCATTATGAAGAAATTATTACTATCGATGATGCTTGCGCTCTGCCTGCCCTTCGCAGCATTGGCGCAAGACGACACCCGCGAGATGTACTCGGTCTACACCGAGGCCGACAGCACCCTCACCTTCTATTACGACAATCAGAAAGGAAGTCGCGAGGGAGCGGTGTTTAGCATGGTTTATGACGAGTGGGGATGGTCGCCTCAATGGAGTACATGCCACAACAAAGTGAGCCACGTCGTTTTTGACAGTTCCTTTGCTGACGCTCTTCCTGATAAGACGAAGCGTTGGTTCTATGATTTCAGAAACCTGAAGAGTATTGTAGGAATGGAGTATCTCAACACTACTAATGTTACAGATATGTCAGGAATGTTTTATAGTTGTTTTTTACTGGAGAATATAGATGTCAGCCATTTCAATACATCAAATGTAACAATTATGGGAGGATTGCCTGGAGAGGGAATGTTCAGTGGTTGTCGTAACCTCAAAAGCTTGGACGTCAGCAACTTTAATACAGAGAACGTAACAGATATGACTGCATTGTTTAGTGGATGCAGTAGTTTAATGAGTCTCGATTTGAGCAATTTCAACACCAGCAATGTGACGAGCATGGCATCAATGTTCTCTAAGTGTAGCGGTTTGACGAGTCTCGATTTGAGCAACTTTGTCACGAGCAACGTGTTAAGCATGAGTTGTATGTTTTACCGTTGCAGTGGTCTTACTTCACTCGACCTTTCCAATTTCGACACAAGCAACGTGACGGATATGTCGAGCATGTTTGCTTTCTATTGGGGTGATGGAACATCGAAACTTACTAATCTTGACATATCCAGTTTTAATACAGAGAAAGTGGAGGATATGAGCGGTATGTTTGGTGATCTTAGCGAATTGGCTGTTCTTGACGTTTCCCACTTTAATACTTCCAATGTTACGAATATGAGAGGATTGTTCGAAGGCTGTAGTTCTCTTACGAGTTTGAACGTATCCAATTTCGATACGCAGAGAGTTACGAACATGGGATTAATGTTCAAAGGCTGTAGTTCCCTTACGAGTTTGAACGTTTCCAATTTCGACACGAAAAACGTTACAAGCATGGATGGGATGTTAGATGGTTGTATTGGCTTGGAATCTCTCGACGTAACAAACTTCGACACAAACAACGTCACGGATATGAGTTCGATGTTTTCTGGTTGTATAAACCTGTGCACTCTTGACGTTTCTAATTTTGATACCCAGAATGTCGCTAACATGCTTGGTATGTTTAGTTCCTGCCAAAGTCTTGAAACTATTGATGTATCTAGCTTCGATACAAGAAATGTCACTAATATGAGGAGGATGTTTGCCTGGTGTGAAAAACTTGCCGATTTAGACTTATCTAACTTCAACACCAGAAAAGTATCAAACATGAGTGACATGTTTAGGAATTGTAAGAGCCTGGGAACAGTAGACATCAGCAACTTCACAGTTGAAAGCTTTGATGTTAACGAGCTTTATCCAAACAATACCGGTACATCCTTTATGTTCGCAGAATGTACGCAGCTTACCACCATCTATAGCAATAACGACTGGGCAGCAAGTGGGACAATCGATTCAGAGCATTCGAATTACATGTTTAATGGTTGTCGTAACTTGCGTGGTTCCGCTGGGACGTCTTACCTTGAATCACAATATAACGACATTACTTTTGCCCGCCCAGACACTCCCGAGACGCCTGGCTATTTCTCGGTTAAGGAGCCTGAAATGTATGTCGTCTATGTGGAGGCCGACAGCACCCTCACGTTCTATTATGACAATCAGAAAGGAGTTCGCGAGGGAGTGGCTTACGAATTGAATTATTACCATTGGCAGCAAGAGTGGCGAGAGCATGCACGTGGAATAGCAAGAGCCGTATTCGACGAGTCGTTCGCAGATGCAAGACCTACGTCAACGGCAGGTTGGTTTATGCTGGATTATTGGGATTATAGGGATGATGTACTTCAAAATGTGTCCCCCTTTAGAGAAATCGAAGGTCTCAAACGGTTGAATACGAGTTGTGTCACAAATATGGCTTGCATGTTTTATGGTTGTAGCGGTTTGTCCTCTCTTGACCTGAGTGGTTTTAATACGCAAAACGTTACAGATATGACAAGTATGTTTTCTATGTGTAGCAGTTTGAAGAGTCTTGATTTAAACAAATTCGACACACAAAATGTAACCAGTATGTCTCAAATGTTTTATGAATGCGGTTTGGAGTATCTTGACTTGAGTAGTTTCGATACACATAGTGTAAGTGATATGAGCGGGATGTTTGCATGCTGTCGTCATTTAACAAGTATAGATATAAGTAGTTTCAATATTCAAAACGTAACGGATATGAGTATTATGTTCAATGAATGTGATGCTCTTTCTTCCATCTATTGCAATGATGACTGGAGTGCCAATGAGAATAATTTCGATTCAGGAGGAATGTTTTCTTGCTGCACTCAATTAGTAGGTGGAGCAGGAACAACATTTGATTGGGAGCATACAGATGCTACTTATGCCCGCCCGGACAGCCCCGAGACGCCTGGCTACTTCACGATGAAGGAAGAGGCGTATGCTGTCTTCAACGAGGAAGAGGCCACAATGACGTTCTATTATGACACCAACAAGAAATCTCGTGAGGGAAGAATCTATTCTGGTTCCTACGAAACAATGTGGGGCGACAAGTATCCTGATTGGTTTGAGGATGCAGTTGATATCGTGACAACCGTCAACTTCGACAGTTCTTTTGCTGATTATCGTCCAGCCAAGACGGCCTACTGGTTTTTCACTTTCAAAGCTTTAAAACACATCAACGGCATCGAGAACCTTAACACAGAGAATGTCAACGACATGAACCACATGTTCGATCATTGCGAGCAGATAGAGCATCTGGACCTGAGCCACTTCAATACGGCCAACGTCACCAACATGGAGGGGATGTTCTTCAATTGCTATCAGCTGCAGACTGTCGACCTGAGCAGCTTCAACACCTTTAGCGTGACAAACATGAAGAGCATGTTCGAACAATGCTCCAGTCTGACATCCCTCGATGTAAGCAGTTTCGACACCCGTAATGTCACGACGATGGCTTCGATGTTTGCCCTTTATAAACTGGAAGAAACTTCACCGTATGTCTACGGCATGGTGCCCAGTAGAAAACTGCTCAGCCTCGACGTCAGCCATTTCAACACACAGAATGTCAGCGAGATGCAAATGATGTTCTATGGCTGCGGTGGCCTCGACGTTCTTGATTTCAGCAGTTTCGACTTCAGCAATGTTGCTTACAGACACGGTATGTTCACCTCTGTTCCCTCCGACTGTGTGCTCTATCTGCCGAAGGGCATGACGGTGAGCGATTTTGAGGGCTACGAGCAGGGCGACCTCGTGCACGATGCCCAGACGAACATCGTGGAGACGAACGAAGACGGCATGGCAACCTGCGAGGAACTGGTGATGGCCGACGACGACTACTTCATGGTCAGAACACCCTTTGAGGCCAAGAAGGCGGTGTTCCGCTTCCACCTGAACAACGAAGAGCAGCCCGCCGGCATGCCGCGCCGCATCAACGAACAAGTGCCCGACGGCCATCGCGTACCTATTTATATACCCTTCGCCTTCGACAGCAAGCAGTTCGGACAGGTCTACCAGATGGGCACGCTGACCAACGACAAGACCGCCGTGCAGTTCGACGAGCTGCAGGAGCCGACGACCGAAGCCAACCGCCCGTATATCATCAACTCCAACGGCGACGACATCGTGGCCGAGAATGTCATGGTGGAAGCCTCTGAGAGGATGGAACCCACCGGAGCCGACGAGATGCTCGGCGTCATCGAGCAGACCCTCGTCCCGATGGGCGGCTATTGGTTCGACGCTGCTAACGACAAGCTGCTGCTCGCTGGCGAGGATGAAGAGGTCAGCGTGCTGGCAGGCCGCGGCTATTTCCTCCTGCCCTCAGCCGTCGGAGCAGCAAGCCTCGATGCCCTCTTCGGACCGCAGATAGCAACGGCCGTCGCATCAACACCCAACAGCCATCAGCCAACACTCATCTACGACCTGCAGGGACGCCGTCTGTCGCCTGCCGATGCACACTCTGCAAAGCCCCGCATCGCCATCGTCCGTATGAGCGACGGCACCACCCGAAAGACTGTCCGCAGATAGACGTTCTTGCTCAGGTAAGCGTCCCTTCGGGCCGAGCGGGGTGTTGGAAGAATTGTTCAATGTTCCGCTCAGCCCGAAGGGACGCTTTCAGAGCGTATCGGAGAAAGAATGTCCAATGATCAGCAAGTGTTATGTAAAGTTAAGTTTTATTACAAAAACTGTATTTCGTTTGGCAGTGAAGAATATATTCACTAATTTTGCCGCTGAAGAGCTTCTGTTGTTCACTACTAAACCATGTCATGAAGAAAATCTGATCTTTTTTCAATACAAAATAATGATTGATAATGGACACAAGAGTATTACGTGAGATCACGCCTTTGGGCGACAATGACTTTATGTATGTTGCCGACCGCCATAAGAAAGAGTTCGACTTTCCCATCCATTGCCACGAGATCATGGAGCTGAACTTCGTGGAGCATGCGCGTGGTAGCCGCCGCGTGGTGGGCGATTCAAGCGAGATATTGGGCGACTACGACTTGGTACTTATCACGAGCAGCGACCTGGAGCACGTCTGGGAGCAGCACGAGTGCCGGAGCGACGACATCCACGAAGTGACGGTGCAGTTCTACATCGATTTCGAGAACGAGAGCAGTCCCTTCGGCAAGAACCCCTTCAAGAGTATCTACACGATGATGATGCGTGCCAAGCGAGGCCTGGCTTTCCCGATGGAGGCCATCATGATGGTATATCCACGCATCACGTGCCTGTCGGCCATCGACGACGGCTTTCTCATGGCACAAGAGCTCTTTGCCATTCTTCACGAACTGTCGAAATTCGACGGTGCCAGGCAGCTCGCCTCCTCCTCGTTTGCAAGGGTCGATGCAGACGACGACTCGCGACGCGTGCTGAAGGTGAAGAACTTCATCGACTACCACTTCAGTGAGGATATCCGCCTGGCACAGCTGGCCGATATGGTGGACATGTCGCCCTCGGCCTTCAGCCGCTTCTTCAAGCTGCGCACGGGGAAGAACGTGGCTGAGTATATCGTAGATGTACGCTTGGGCAATGCCGCCCGCCGACTGGTGGACACCACGCAGACGGTGTCGGAAATATGCTACTGCTGCGGTTTCAACACGCTGAGCAACTTCAACCGCCTCTTCCGCAAGCGGAAGGGTTGCAGCCCCACGGAGTTCCGTGAGCGCTACTTCAAGACGAAGGTCATCATCTGAACATTCTTTCTCCGCTACGCTCTGAAAGCGTCCCTTCGGGAACATTGAGCATTTATAGCGGCGAGGACGGTCGCTTTTTGTATTGCCAATCGCAAAGTGTCGGTTTCTGACAAGATTGTGGAAAGGACACACCTAATTTTCTGCTTACCTTTGCAGCCGAAATATTATAACCTGTAAAAGTAAACGGAATTATGAAGAAAATTATGTTTTTGATTGGGGCGTTGATGGCCACAGTGGGGCAGCTGAACGCCAAGACTACCGAGACAACGCTATGGGAAGAAACCTATAGCGATGGTGTGGAACTCAACAGCGAGACCGTCGGCACAATGAAGGCGGGCGATGTGTTGCGCGTCTATGTCACCGTGCCTGAGGGCGGCGCCAACTTCAAGATTGTGTATAAAGGGGCGGCGAACGGCTGGGCAGAGACCGCCATTCCCTCCATCAATAACCAGTGGCCGTGGGTGAACGGTGGCGAGACTTATAAAGACTTTACGTTGACCGCTGACGACATAACCGCTCTCACCGGCATGAACATCTATATATATAAAGGAGAAAACAGCACTATCGATAAGGTAAGCCTGCTGACCGAGGAGGCCGACGATCCTCAAGAAGAAGGCACGGCAACCGAGTTGTGGAGTGCACAAATGCCTTCGGCGATTGGGGCAACTTCGAGAGCCTACGCTATGATGGAAAGGGAAAGCTGGCCAATGCCAAGGTGGGTGATGACATCCGCGTGACCTTTACCAACGCCACCGAGGGCTGGCAGGTTTATGTTTGCGACGCAGAATCCTACAGCGAGTTCACTGATGGCTATTTCGATGGTTCGGCACAGGAAGAAGCCCAGACGGTGAGCTTCCGCATCGCCAATGCCACCGTTCTGGAGGCCATCCAAGAAAGGGGCATCGTCGTAAAGGGAAAGCTGGCCACGCTGACCAAAATAGAGCTCGTCACCTACACGACAAGCTATGATGCTGTGGCCGTGACCATTGGCGTAGATGGCATTGCCACCTTCAGCAGCAGCAAGCATCTTGACTTCGCTGGTACGGGTGTCACTCCTTATTATGCCTCTGGCGTAGCAACAGGGACAGTGACGCTGACCTCCACCACGACAACATGGAGCTGGCAGGGCTACATATTGAAAGGCAGTGAGGGTACATATACTGTTCCCGTGACAGAAGAAGCCAATGCATCTTATCCCCAGGACAACTATCTGAAACAGCAGGTACGCGAGGGAACCGTAGACGCAAGCACCGATGGCGCCTTCCACTACATCTTTGCCAAGACTGAAACAGGCACTCCCAGCTTCTACAAACTGACCAGCGACCACACCCTCGGTGCCAAGAAGGCATACCTCAAGACCGTCACCGACATCGTCCCGAGTAGCAATGCACGCGTGGCAGTTGTGTTCGACGACGACGAGACCACTGGTATTGAAAATGAAGAACCAAGAATGAAAAATGAAGAATCGTGGGGTGCTGTTTACGACCTGCAGGGCCGACGCGTGATAAACGCCCAGAAGGGTCTCTACATCCAGCGCTCGGCCGAAGGACGCTTGCAAGGCAAGAACGGCAAAAAGGTTGTAATAAAGTGACCAGCAAGTCGAAATAAATAGTAAAACCATATAAAATGCAAACGAAAATGAAAAAGAAATATATGAAACCCATCGTCGAGCCTTATCGTATAGCAACCAGCGACAGCCTGATGGCTGGAAGCACTCAGGAGATAGTCGTCTCTTCTGACGAATACAATGAAGGCAGCATGACCGACCTCTCAAACCTGCACAACAGCATTTGGGACGACAATTTTGATGATTAGCAATCGTTTTTCAGAATAACACAACTTAAATCGTGGCGCACACCCGACTACCCCCGTGCGCCATGATTTTTTTTGCCTAACCCAACTTTGAAAAAGTGTTTGCTTCTGTCAAAAAAGTGTCAAGCTGTCCGGATGAATAGGAGTAACTTTGCAACGTCTTTAACAAAATCACAAAATGATGAATCTGAAAGTCATGAAAAAAATCATTGCTTGCATTACATTGGTAGCACTCTGCGCATGCGGCCACGCCGATGCCGTAGAGCAGCCTTCTCCTCTCACCCCTGATCCCTCACCCGTCACCCTACAACAGTCACCGGTCAACCCCAATGCCACGACCGAGGCGCGCCATCTCTACCAGATGCTACTGAGTCTCTACGGCAAGAAGGCTCTCTCTGGCGTGGTGGCCAATGTGGATTGGAACACACGCGAGGTGGAAAACGTATATAAGTGGACGGGCCGTCGCCCCGTGATCAATGTGTTCGACTTCATCAACATCCATGCCTCCAAGGATGTCAACCGGCACGGATGGCTCGACTACAGCGACCTCTCGCCCGTCACAGCCTGGGCCAATGCCGGAGGTGTGGTGGGATGCATGTGGCACTGGCAAGTGCAGGCCAACAACGGCACCAACATGACATGTTCGCCTGGTGACAAACCCGGCGAGACAAGCTTCGACCCCGCAGCCTGCAACGACCCAACGTCGCAGGATTACAAACAGATGGTTCACGACATCGACCAGGTGGCAGGCTATCTGAAGAAGATGCAGGCCAAGGGCATCGCCGTCATCTGGCGACCGCTCCACGAAGCCTCAGGCAACACCTACGAGTTCGAGGGCGGCAAAGCATGGTTCTGGTGGGGTGCCAAAGGCGCCGAGGTCTACAAGCAGCTGTGGCGCTTCCTCTATGACCGGCTGGTGAACCATCATGGGCTGAACAACCTCATCTGGGTGTGGAACTCGCAGATGGGCGACCACGACTGGTATCCCGGCGACGACGTTGTCGACATCGTGGGACGCGACAGCTACAGTGCCCTGCAATATCCGTTGATGAAGGAGTTCAAGCAGCTGCAACAGGAATATCCCACGAAGATGATCACACTGGCCGAATGCGGCAACGGCGACGAGGTTCATATCTCGCTGTGGTCGAAAATCTGGGCCGAAGGGTCGCGGTGGTCATGGTTCATGACGTGGTACGACTACAATTACAATTCCGGCAACAGCGACGAACATCAGTTTGCCGGATCAGAATGGTGGAATGATGCTTTCAACAGTGGAGTGGTGGTTGACCTCGACGAGTGGAAGAGAATGAAAAATTAGGAGGCGACGTGTCTCACGTCGCAACAGCGCATAGGCAGCAATGTAGGAGGCGACGTGTCTCACGTCGCAACAATCTGTTGGTACCACTGATTAGGAGGCGACGTGTCTCACGTCGCAAGAATGAAGATATTACTTATGTTATGAATACAAGAAGTCATCAAAACGAAATAAGGACAATGAATTATATGAAGAATCGTATCACATGGGGACTGCGACTGCTCTGTGCAGCATTCTGTATCCTTCATTCTGTATCCTTCATTTACGCCACTGAGCGTACCATCCTGATCGGACCAAAGACCATCGGACCGGGATGGAAAGACAATATCCTCTTAGAGTCGCGCCATTTCCAGCATGCCCAGGCGGGCGATGTGCTGACTGTCTATACCGACCTTGCCAAGCGCACGGCACAGGGTGCCTTTCAGGACCCGCAGACATGGCAGGGCGTGGCTCCAGAGTATGGATGCTTCAACGTGAAAGGCCCGTTCCGTATGACGCTGACAGACGACATATTAAGTAAGGTACGCGAGCGGGGATGCATCATCGGAGGCCACGACTACCGCATTCTGCGTGTCACACTCACCCCCGGCGACGAGTTCAACGAGACCATCGTCTGGCACGGACCAGCCCTGCAGATGAAGCCCGACTGGAGCGCATCGGCCGAACTGCCAGGCAAGTGTTTGCGCTCGCTACAGGTGGGCGACGCACTTCGCCTGCACGTCACAAAGGTGCAGGAAGGTGCAGCGGCAAAGCTGATGGACTTCACGTGGAATGCCCTCGAACCAGCGACCGACGGTATACCTGTAGGCAGCAACGGTTGCTCCTACTACATCAACGACGATGTCCCACTGCTGAAACTGCAGCTCTCGGGAATGGACGACCATACTGCCATGCGTATCGGCGGCACGGGCTTCCGTCTGGAGAAAGTCGGCATCGTGAAATGCACCGCCAGCATGAGCGACGACCTCTCGCAGGCGCAACATGCACCGAAGGAATACAAGCTGCAGCCCGGCGAACTGTTTCATGGCGAAAAGGCGTTCCCTGACGACTGGAGCGGCAACCTTCGGCTGACGGCAGAGCCTTTCCAAGAATGCACGGAGAACGATGTGATTGTCGTCAGCTATGACGTCACAGGAGAAACACCGCAGATGTCGTTCCGAGAGAACAAGGGGAAGTGGAGCGACATAACCGGAGCAGAACCCCCCATCTGGTATGCGCTCGATGGGCAGGACGTGGTGCTCACCTTCGACGATGTGAGCCTCGACAGAGTCAAGACCAGCGGCCTCGTCGTCACCGGGCGTGGCTTCCTGCTGAAGCGCATCATGCTCATTTCCGCACAGATGTGAGAAAGTGTCAGCCTTTGCAAGGAAAGAGTCATGCCGTATGAAGGAAACATCCTACCTTTGCACCCGAAAACATTTCTCGTACCCTCGTACCCCCGTACCCTCGTACCCTCGAAGAAAAAAAATTACATAAAGATGAATAAAGCAGTCAACATCCTCTTTTTGCTCATCATGCTCTGCAGTCAGGGCTTGAGAGCACAGAACGTCGTAAAAGGGCGCATCATGGACGGAGCCATGCCGGGTGAACCCCTCATCGGAGCCAGTGTGCAGGTGCCTGGCACGTCGTCGGGCACCGTCACCGACATCGACGGCAATTTCTCCTTCCAGTTACCCGAGGGGAAATACCTCATCCAGGTGTCCATGATAGGTTATAAGACACAAGTCATCAACGTCAAGGGCAAGCAGTTTGTGGAAGTCACCTTGCAAGAAGACTCGCAGCTGATGGACGAAGTTGTGGTAGTAGGCTACGGCACCATGAAGAAGCGCGACCTCTCGGGAGCCGTCGCACAGATAAAGAGCGACGACTTGATGAAGGGCGGTGCCGTCGATGTCGCTCATGGCCTGCAAGGCAAGATAGCTGGTGTGCAGGTACAGCAGAGCGACGGGTCGCCCGGTGCCGGTGTAAGCATCACCGTGCGAGGTGCCAATTCGTTCACCACCAGCAGCCAGCCACTCTACATCGTCGACGGTGTGCCCTTCGGCACCGACCCTAACGGCACGCCCACAAGCGATGCCAACGGTGGCAACAACCAGCAGACATCGCCGCTGTCGATGATCAATCCTAACGATATCGAGAAGATAGAGGTGCTCAAGGATGCATCGGCAACGGCTATCTACGGCTCGCGAGGTGCCAATGGAGTCGTCATCATCACTACGAAGAAAGGTCAGACGGGCAAACCCAAGGTGGAGCTATCCATGAAGTGGACCATGCACCATATCGGCAAGACCGTCAAGATGCTCGACCCGCGTACCTATGCCCTCTATCAGAACGAGGCCAACCAAAATAGCCGATACTATGAAAACGGTACGCAGCGCGACCCTTATCGCGGCGAATGGGAATACCCATACACGGGGGGCGGCTTCATCTACACACAGGGCAAGTACAACCCCTCGCCCGATGACTTCCTTCATCCCGGAATACGTACCGACGAATATGGCAACACCGACATCGTAGAAGGTGCTCACTGGCAGGACGAAATCTACCAGACCGGGTGGCAGCAGGAGTATAATGCCAGCGTCAGCGGAGGATCGGATGAGGGATGGTATGCCTTCTCCGGAAGCTATACCGACCAGAATGGCATCATCCGCAACACGGGCTACAAGCGCTACGGACTGAGCATCAACATCTCCCGACACATCACAAAATGGTTGGAGATAGGCACATCGTCACATTTCACCAATGCCACTACCGACTTCCAACGTACAAACTCAGAGAATACGGGCATCATCCGCTCTGCACTCATCTTCCCGCCCACGGTAAGGGAGGAGAGCGACCAGACTGACTGGCTCGCTGCCAACCCTGCCAACTACGTCAATGGGGCGAAAGACCAGCTGAAGCAGATTTCGTGGTTCTCGTCATCGTTTGTTGAAGCTAAGATAGCGTCGTGGCTGAAAATCCGGCAGAACCTCGGACTGGGCTATAACGATGGCCACCGCGGCACGTACTACAACCGTCTGACGCAAGAGGGCAAGCCCCCCGTGAACGGCAAGGCAGGAAAAGCTTCCAATATCTGGAAGAGCCTGACGTCCGAGTCGCTGCTCACCTTCGACAAGACCTTCGGCATACACAAGCTGAACGCTGTGGGAGGCATCACCTTTGAAAGAGGTATCGGGGAGAACGAGTCGATGACGGCAACGAATTTCCCCAACGACTTCACAAAAGATGCCAACATGGCCTTGGCACTCGACAGGCCCACCGTCAAAAGCAGCTCGACGGAACAAAGCCTTGAGTCGTTTCTCGCTCGTGTCAACTATACCTTGGCTGATAAGTATCTCTTTACGGCCAGCGTGCGCACCGACGGTTCCTCAGCTTTCGCCGAGAAAAACAAGTGGGCAACGTTCCTTTCCGGAGCCTTTGCATGGCGTGCCATCGATGAACAGTTCATCCAGAACCTCAACTTCTTCAGCAATCTGAAGCTGCGACTCTCCTACGGCGAGACCGGCAACCAGGCCATCGGAGCCTACCGTACACTGACGGTGCTCGATGCTGCCAACTATCCTTACAGTGGCACGCTCGAGAGCGGTGTTTCGATGATTGACTGGCGAGGACCGAACAACCCTAACCTGAAATGGGAGACTACGGCACAGCTGAACGCTGGTATCGATTTTGGCTGGATGGACAACCGTCTGCAGCTGACCATCGACTATTACTACAAGAAGACGCGCGACCTGCTGCAGAACGTCACCATACCGCAGTCGTCGGGCTTTGGACAGCAAATGGTCAACAGCGGCAATGTAACCAACGAGGGTCTGGAACTAACCCTCTCCTATGATGTGCTGAAGGATGCCCCTCTGACGTGGAGCCTGAGCGCCAATATGGCGTTCAACAAAAACAGGATAGGCGGTCTCGACGGCGATCAGTATGCTACATCACTATGGTCGAAAGCCGACCAGGTGTTCCTGCAGCGCAACGGGTGCCCCATCGGAACACTCTACGGCTATGTGGAAGACGGCTTCTACGACAACATCGCAGAAGTGCGGGCCAATAAGACCTACGCCGCACTCTCTGATGCCGACGCGCTGCGTCGGGTGGGCGAGATAAAGTATCGCGACATCGACGGCGACGGACAAGTCAACGAGCAGGACCGCACCATCATCGGTGATACCAATCCCGACTTCACCTACTCACTGACCAACAACCTGGCCTGGCACAACTTCTCGCTCTCGTTCATGCTGCAGGGCTCGCAGGGTAACGACATCTTCAACTACAATCTGACAGATATCACCATGTCGAACATCGGCAACGTGACGCGCGATGCTTACGACCATCGTTGGACGGCCGACAATGCCACACAAGCACGCTGGCCGAAAGCCACTGCGGGATATACACGCACATGGCTCGTTTCCGACCGCTATGTCGAAGACGGCTCCTACTTGAAGCTGAAATACATCACCTTGGGCTACGACTGGAAACACCCATTCCCCTGGATTGAGAAAATCCACTTCACGCTGACGGCTAACAACCTCTTCACCATCACCCACTACTCGTGGTTCGACCCCGACGTGAATGCCGGCGGTGCCAATGCCGCCTGTCCTGGAGTTGACAGCTATTCGTACCCATCGGCACGTTCGATTGCTCTCGGTGTGAACTTCCAATTTTAAATGAAGAATGAAGAATTATGAATTATGAATTGTGAATTATGAATAAGATTATCAATAAATACGGAAATGGGAACCGAAGAAACTGGATAGGACTGCTGTGCGCAGCATTCTTCATTCTTCATTCTTCACTCTTCATTTCCTGCTCAGGCTGGATAGAGGAATCCCCTGATAGCCAAGTAACGAAGGAGAAAGTGGGCGATGGCGACGAAGCCGCTGCCCAGTGGGTGACAGGTGTCTATTCCAAGCTCATCTATGATATGTTCTGCTGGGGCTACTTCCCCCGAGTGCTTGAGTTCGATGCCGACTACATCAGTGGCCCCGACTGGCTCTTCGGCACTTTCGGAGCCGGCAACTTCCAGGGAGAGAGCGATGTGACCGATGCCCTGTGGAAAGGATGCTACGGACTGATAGCACGCGCCAATACTGCCGAACGAGAAATCATGGCAATGGCCAATGTCTCGCCATCCGTGCGCAACAATGCCATCGGCGAGCTGAAATTCCTGCGTGGCTTCGCCTATTTCCTGCTCGTGCGCGCTTATGGAGACCTGCCTTTGCAGCCCGAACAGGAGACAACAGCCTACAACCAGCCCAGACAGTCGGTGAAGACCGTCTACGACTATATTGTCAAGAATCTGGAGGAAGCCGCTGCGCTGATGTATAAGAATTCCGATGCTGCCTATCAGAAAGGACATGTATGCGCAGGGAGCGCTGCCGGGCTGCTGGCAAAGGTTTATGCCACACAGGCCGCTGCTGCCATGCCGGCAGGCACAGAGGTGGTGGTCAGAACGGGGCATGCCTACGATGGCAGCGGTGACAATCGTACCTACGCCCCGCTACAGACTATGACCTTTAGCAAGAT
>JAGBLC010000044.1 GCA_017635615.1 Prevotella sp. | reverse complement strand
GTTGGAGGCATCCACCATTCGATGGTCTTCAAAAGTGATGAAGCCATCCGATGGTGTTTCAATGCCAAATACATTTGACAGCAAGTCAATCCAGAAGGGTTGCGACTCGCCCCTTTCATATCCTCTGCCTTTCCACCGCTCTGCAAATTCAGCAGCAGCCGTAGCCATTTGTTTTTCTGTTTTCATATCGCTTGCCTTGGATCTTCAATTACGGGTTCAAAATAGCTAATGCCTGTTACACACCTTTGCTGTAAGAGGCGACATGTCTCACGTCGCAATCTTCTGCGTTGCCTCTTGCGACGTGAGACACGTCGCCTCCTAAAAAAAGGTTGGCACGCTTGCCACTGACGACAAGCGCTGCCAACCTATATGGATGTAAAAAGGGATAACGTCGAGCCTGAGGATTAGAGTTCCTCAGCAGTGCGGAGCTTCTGAACGTAGATGGCATGCTCCATCTTGAGACGCTTCAGCACCGACGGTTTGTCGAACTGCTGACGACGGCGCAGCTCTTTGACGACGCCAGTCTTCTCATACTTTCTCTTGAATTTCTTCAATGCTCTCTCGATGTTCTCGCCATCTTTTACGGGTACGATAATCATTTTTTTGCTTTCAATTTTATGTGTTAAACTTCTTATTAATTGTCATTTACGATGCGCTGATACGAAACGCGGGTGCAAAATTACATCTTTTTTATGAAACAGACAAGTTTTTTGCAAATTATTTGCCAATTTCTTTTAATTTATTGATTCAGAAAGGCTTTGTAGCTTCTCGCAGCCATGCCTTTTCCTCGTCGTTGAGGTGTGGCGACAGACGGTCGTAGACCAGCTGGTGATAGTCGTTGAGCCACTGCACTTCGTCGGTGGTGAGCATGTCGCGGACGATGGGACGTGTATCGATGGGACAGAGCGTGAGGGGTTCGAACTGCAGGAACTCGCCGAACTCGGTCTGCCGGTACGGCTGGATGAGCAGCGTGTTCTCAATGCGCACGCCGAAGCGCCCTTCCAGATAGACGCCAGGTTCGTCGGTCACGGTCATCCCTGCCTTCAGGGGGGCGGGCTTATATTCCATGCGTATCTGGTGCGGCCCTTCGTGAACATTCAGGTAAGCCCCTACCCCATGACCCGTTCCGTGCAGATAGTTCATGCCCTCGCGCCACATGGCCGAGCGGGCGACGGCATCGAGCTGGGTGCCGGAGGCATTGGCTGGGAACTTCAGGTTCTGCAGTTGCAGGTGGCCCTTCAGCACAAGGGTATAGACACGTCGCTGAAGGTCGGTGAGCGGTCCGAGGGCGATGGTGCGGGTGATGTCGGTCGTTCCGTCCTGATATTGTGCGCCACTGTCCAGCAGGAGCAGGCCTTCCGCCTTCAGCGGGATGTCGGTCGCGGGTGTCGGTTCGTAGTGGACGATAGCGCCATGTTCCTGATAGGCCGAGATGGTGTCGAAGGAGATGTCCTTGAACAACGGCTGCTCGCGGCGCAGTGCTTCGAGTTTCTGCGAGGCCGTCAGTTCAGTCAGCGACGACACATCGGCGGCCTCGAGCCAACGGAGGAAGCGCACCATGGCCACACCGTCGCGCGTCATTGCCTTGCGGAAGCCCCGTATCTCAGCCTCGTTCTTCACGGCTTTCATCATCTTCACGGGCGACTGCCCACGGATGATGTCACGGCTGACGGTCTTGAAGAGTGTGTAGTTCACCTCGTTGGGATCGAGCAGGATGTTGTATTCGAAGTAGTCTTTCAGGCCTTTCTGCACATTCTCGTAGTCGTCGATATCGATGCCCTCGTCCGCCAGGTAGGCCTTGACGGCTGCCGAGAGCTTTACCTTATTAATATATAGCGTGACCTTTGCCGACGAGATGAGCAGATAACTGACGAAGACGGGGTTGCAGTGAACATCCGAGCCGCGCAGGTTGAGCGTCCATGCGATGTCGTCGAGAGCCGTCACGAGCATGCCGTCGGCATGCTGCTGGCGCAGGGCTTTGCGGATGCGAGCAATCTTTTCGTGACACGACTCACCGGCAAGTTCGATAGGCTGGATGCCGACGGGATTCTCCGGCACTGGCGGACGGTCGGTCCATATCTGGCGTAGCGGGTCGAGATTGGTACGCAGCGTGATGCCGCCATTGGCCCGCAGGTCGGCAATGAGCTGTTCTGCCTCAGAGGTGGCACAGACCATGCCGTCGATGCCCACCTCGGGATTGCGCTCGTTGCGCAACACCTCGCCGAGCCATTCGGCGATGGTCGGTGTGCCGGCGATGCGCTCCTTCATCAGCACGAAGTCTGTTCCGGCGAGCTGCTCGGTGGCAGCTATGAAGTAGCGCGAATCGGTCCAGAGGGCGGCCTTGTCCAAGGTGACGACAGCCGTACCGGCCGACCCGTCGAAGCCACTGATCCATTCGCGGCCTTTCCAATGGTCGGGCACATACTCGCCATTGTGGGGGTCGGTACTGGGAAAGATGAAAGCGCTGAGATGTTCGCGGCGCATCAGCTCGCGAAGGTCAGCAATGCGTTGTTGAATGTTGTTCATAGGTAATTGTTTTTTGGAGGGTGGCGGCCATCATACAGCCGCTCACAAAGCCTTAGAAACCATATATCTCCTTCAGCTTCTCGCCGAGTTTCGCGCCGCGGAGGTCGCGTGCAATGACGATGCCGTCGGGGTCGACGAGCAGGCTGGAGGGTATGGAGTTGATGTTATAGGTCTCTGCGGCAATGGTCTGCCAGCCTTTCAGGTCGGAGAGGTGTATCCAGTTGAGCCCCTTGTCGCGCACAGCCTTCTTCCAGGCTTCTGCCTTCTGGTCGAACGACAGGCCGACGATCTGGAATCCCTTGGCGTGATACTTTTCGTAGTTGGCCTTGACGTTGGGCATCTCGGCCATGCACGGTCCGCACCAGCTGGCCCAGAAGTCGACGAACACATAGTTGCCCCGTCCGCAATAGTCGCTCAGGCGGTGCATCGTGCCGGACATGTCGGCCTCCTCAAGGTCGATGAAGGGCTGTCCTATCAGCTTCTGCTTCTGCTGCTCCAGGCGGATACGCTCGATGGTGCGACGCCCCATGGGATGGTTGTAGTAGGGACGCTCGGTGGAGAGGAGCTCTTCGAGCTTGTCGTTGTTGCCGATGATGTCGCACACCTTCACCAGCTCCTCCAAGTAGACCATCGGGATGAGGGTGTCCTTCTCGCGCATGATGGCGGCATAGGTGCCCAGTTCGTCGATGCTCAGCGACTGCATCTGCTGCATCAGCGGCACCAGCTCGGCCTGTTTGGCCTCGTCTATCTCTTCACCGTTGCCCATGATGTGCTGATACTGTGCGCTGAGCGTCCGCGATACGTTGTTGATAGAGTCGAGCTTACGGTCGTAGTCGTTCAGGCGGCTGTTCAGCTCGGAGCCTCGCAGCGTGGCCTTACCTAAGTCGGCAGTGATGGGCTGGCCGTCGTTGAAGAACACGTGGACGACCGACTCGTTGTCGGCCGACACACCGAGCAGCGCATCTTTCTCTGTCTCCCCCTGCAGCAGGAACTGTCCGTTCTTGACCGTCACGCTGTCTATCACCTGCGAACGGCCTGTCAGGTCGGTGACGTAAACTTTCTTCGCACCTGCCGGACTTGCTCCCGACACCTGATACTTTACCTGTGCCTGCGAATCGGAGGCAGCCACCAGCATTGCTATTGTCAACAGAAGATACTTCATATAGTAGTATTTTTTATTTTGCAGCAAAGTTAAGCAATAAATAGACAACGGCCAAATAATTCCGCCACTATTTTGCAAAAAACAACATCAATGGCCGAAATGGCCGCTGATGCCCACGCGGAAGACGCCCTCAGAACCTGCACCAATCTCGACGAACGAACGCAGATGACCACGCCCGAACTCCATTCCGCCACTCAGCTGACCGGCCCATTGCCATCGGCTTCGCTCAAACTGTCTGTGTGAGCTGTCGTCACCATCATAGTACACCGTGACTCTTTGCATGCCAAGACCGCCTTTGGCGTAGACTGTCATGTTAGGGAAAGTATAGATGGAAAACTTTGCTGCCGGCATCACGTACAGCGAGGAGCTGAAGATAGAACCGGGGTAGCTGAAAACAGGATGTCCCCCTGGTGCATCTTTCGGCAGGAAGAAGTCCTGGCGTTCTACGCTCATGCCCGCCAGCATGCCTACTGCCCAGCGACGGTTCAGATGGTAATAATAATGGCCGCCCAGCGAATAGCCTCCCAGATAGAAGCACATGTGGTCGTACTCCATGTGATACTCGGTCATCATTTTCTTTTCCAAATCGTCATAATACGTGTTGTTCCAAATGCGGCTGCCAAGACCGAACGCGCCACCTACCTCATGGCGATAGAATGCAGGGTACTTGATGGTGTTCACCATTTGATCTACCTGTTCCTGCATCGAAACGCGCTCTACACGGTCGCCGCTCATCTTGGGTGTAGACGTTGTGAAATAAGCCAATTGTTTGGGTTCATGAGAGCTGCCTGTGGCAAGGTCAACCAGGATGCCCAGACCATCGTGTAAAAGGTTGACGAAAATCATCGGATTGAGCTTACTTTCCGGAACAATGGCCGAATGGCTGTAGCGCGAAGAACTGACAAAGACGGAATCGCGAAGATGCCGGCGGTCTACCTGCACCACACAAGGCAGGGCAACACTATCATACGAAGTGACATTGGTGCGGATGCTGACCCGCTGGGGGACATCGCTATAGACCACCACATCGGCACGACGGCCGGAAAACAAGGTGGCACACGACGAGAGAAGGCTCGTCGCCCCCAAGCACAGCAACAAAAGACGTATATTCTTCATGATTAAAAAAAGTAGGAGTTAGGAATGTGCCGACTACCGACAACTCCTAACTCCTAACGATTAACACCTAACTATTAGAGATTCGGGTTGATCTTGTTCCACTCAGCGATGGGCGGCACGATGTTCAGCGTCACCAGTTCGTCGCGCATCTTGCAGAGGTGTTCGTAAGAAGCGTCGAGCTTGGCGTTCTCCTCGGGCAGACCCTGCGGCACCTCGAAGCGAGCTCCGTTTTGGTCGAGCGTGGTCTTCATGGCCATCATGATGTGGTCGTACTTGTCGGTCTTCACATACGTGCCAACGGGGAAGCGGAAGGGCTCACCACCCATAGCCGAACGAATCATCTCAACAGAGAGATAAGCGGGGCTCTGGAACGACGAGCGGCCACGCAGCTTGATGATGGCGGCACCACCCTGGGTGACGTCCTTCTTCATCTGCTCCCACTCCTCGGCGGTGAACTCGTCGGTGTCGATGATGTCGGTCAACTTGCGACCCTTGATCGTGACGTGGCTGCCGAAGACGGCCATCTGCTCGCCATGTCCGCCGTATGTGGCGCAACCAGAGATCTCGCTCTGCATCACACCGAACTTCTTGGCCAGGGCCGACTGCAGACGTGTGGTGTCCAGACCGGCCAGCGTGGTCACCTGGCTGGGCTTCAGTCCGCTGTAGAGCAGCGTCACCAGACCGGTGAGGTCGGCGGGGTTGAAGATGATGACGACGTGCTTCACGTCGGGGCAGAACTTCTTGATGTTCTGACCGAGCTCCTCGGCAATCTTACAGTTGCCGGCCAGCAGGTCCTCACGGGTCATACCCTCCTTACGGGGAGCGCCACCGCTGGAGATGATATACTTAGCGTTGCGGAAAGCCGTCTCGGCATCGGTAGTAGCCGTTATCTTCACGTTGTCGAAACCGCTCTGGCGCATCTCTTCAGCCACGCCTTCGGGTGAGAACACGTCATAGAGACAGATATCGTTTGTCAGACCCATCATCAAAGCGGTCTGAGCCATGTTTGATCCAATCATGCCAGCTGCGCCGACGATGACCAGTTTGTCGTTTGTTAAGAATGCCATTTTATTTTAATTTTTATAAAGGTTTAATTTCTAATTGCGTGCAAAGTTACGCATTTTAGAAGAAACAACCATACAACAGTGTAAAAAATAAGATTATTTAAACTAACTCGGTTGTTTTTGTTACTACTCGGCACCCCTTGAACATGTGCCTGCGTAGGAGGCGACGCCATTACCGAGCTACGCATTGCCCTGGGTACTGCGAGATAGCCAAACTCGCCCTGACAGGGCAAAAGCTTACCCCTGCATGCTGCTTTTGCCCCTTCAGGGCGGACAACACGCCCCCTCCTGTTAGCTTACTGGCCTTTCAGGCCGTTACTGTTTATGGCTAATGTTACTTACGGAAGTTGAATAGTTTACTTTGCTTTGTCGAGTGTGAACGGATTATCTAATGTTTATGTGTCGCCAGACAGGTAATCTTTGGTGCAAATTGATTCAAAAAGGTGGGGAAAAGAATGGTTAAGGTGGCACTTTGATGTAAAATGACGATTTCTTCGGCCAAATTTATTCTTTTCTTTGGAAAAGTTTGGCTATTCCAAATAAAAGCTGTACCTTTGCATCAATAAATCCCACCACGCTTCTCGTCGCAAGACCAGCGGACCAGGGTGGGACGTTTCTTTTAATATGGAATATACAAAGCAGCCCATCACCCTCGCTGAACAGATAAACATACTGAAACAGCGAGGGCTTGTTTTTGAAGATGAGGAACAGGCTATAGCCGTCCTCAACCACATCAGCTATTTCCGTCT
>JAGBLC010000043.1 GCA_017635615.1 Prevotella sp. | reverse complement strand
CGTGTCTCACGTCGTAACATTCTGCTGGATTACGACGTGAGACACGTCGTCTCCTACTTGTGCACTGCAAAGGTACACACTCTTGGGGACACCACCAAATATTGGGGCGCATGGTGTGCAAAAATCTGTTAAAAAAAATCAAGCAATTATCCAGCCAGCGTCGCCTCCTACCCTTTGCGCTAATGTAGGAGGTCACGCTTCCTAGCGTGACACCTGCCACGTATGCGTTTCTTCTGCGCTGTTACGTCTTATGAAAGACAATTTGAAAAGTCTACATATCTTCATTACTACATTACTACAATAAGCGTCTCACGAGGTGCAGATGGGGGTAGTAAAAATAGTTTATTATTATATATATAATAATAAAAATCTACTCTGACCATTTTTCCCTATTAATGGAAACATCTTATTGTAGTAATGTAGTAATGTAGAAATGTGGATTTACAACAGAGAAGTGTCTTACTCCACAAAAATAGACGAAAATACAAAATACTGCCAATTATACAGATATTCGCAGGAATTATCCATATAATTGGCAGCATCCTAATATACACTTTCTGCCTTTTCAGGCTTTGCGCTGAGGTAATACGAAGCGCAGATGCAGGCAGCGATGCAGCAAAACGATGACCAAAACCTCCACGATATAGGCTATCAGATAGCTATACCACAGCCATTTTGGAGCCCAAAAAGCGATTGCCCACATCACGGGAATGACCGTCAGCGACAATGCGAAGGAGATGAAAAGTGCCATTTGGTGGTGCCCATACAGCTTGTAGACGATCATCAGCACGTAAATATAGCAGAAAGGAATGAAACTGAGAGCGAAAATGCGCAGGGCCTCGTTGGTTTCGCCGATGTAGTCGGGATGATCTGCACCGAAAAGGGCTGCTATCGCCTCCGGATCTATCCAAACGAACAGACAGGTGACCGCCATCGCCACGCTGATGAAGCGCAGCGCCTTGCGCAGCACGAAGCGTAGTCCATCGGCATTGCTGCTACCCACCTGGATAGCTCCCAGCGACTGGAGCGTCTGACACGTTCCTGAGAGGAAAAGATTGTATACCTGCAGCAGGTTCATACAGACGGCAAAGGCAAAGATGCCGGCCTGCCCCAGCGTCGACAGCACGATGCGGTTGGCAGAGAGCAGCAACAGCGTCAGACTGATGGAGGCTACCGCGAGCGGAGCACCCTGAGAAATCACCTTTTTTAATGAAGAACGAAGAATGAAGAATGAAGAATTCTTCGTTCCTCCATCTTGCGAAGTCCAGAAGCGCACAAACCGCAGTCGGGCCCTCCGAACAACGCCTGATGAAGATTCCTTTGATTCTTCATTCTTCATTCTTAATTCTTCATTCCCAAAAGATTCTTCATTCTTAATACTTAATTCTACATTCCCGCGAGATTCTTCATTCCCCAGCCAGTGGGTCAGCAGGATGGCGATGCCCACGAGATGGCCCACAACGGTGGCTGCAGACGAACCCGTGATGCCCCATCCGAACCATTGGATGAAGACGATGTCCAGGCAGAGGTTGACCGCATTGTCGATGATGACTGCCAGCGACACCAGCTTAGGCTGCCCGTCGACACCCACCATCGTGGAGAGGCCCCACATCAGGATGAAGGCGGGATTGCCAAGGAGGAGCACCCGAGCGTAATCGCGAGCCAAGGGCATGATCTGCTCGTTGCTGCACAACAGGCGAGTGGTGGCGTCGATGAAGAACACACCCCCGAAGAGAGCCAGCAGCAAGCCCAGACCGACGCTGAGCGAGAGCGAGAAAGAGAAGTAGCGGCGGGCCTGTAAGACATCTTTCTGTCCCAAAGCGTAGGCCACCAGCATCCCCGCACCTGCATTGATGAGCAGGTGCAGGGTGAAGATAAACTGGTTGATAGGCTTCGACAGATTGATGGCACTCACACCGTCGGCACTGATGAGGTTGCCCACGATGATGCCGTCAACCACGTTGCCCAGGCAGCCCGACAGCGCCACCAGCACGTATGCCCAGAGGTAGTTGTAGAATTGCTTATTGATATCTTGCATAGCCTATTCTTCAAAGAATCCGAAACCTCCCAAAGCCGTCAGCATACGCTCCACATAGTCCCACGAGGTGGGCGAGAAAGCGAATCCCAGACGATAGAGCACCTGCGTGGTGTAATCGTTGTCGCGAGCCACATCCGACGTATGCTGACCGTGAGCCATATCCTGATAGGCCAACAGAGCCGTCAGCTGGCGGGCCCGCTGCGGGTCGTTCTTCGCATCGTCCATGGCCTTGGCAAACTCTTCCTGCTCGACGAAGCGTATGCCGCTGCCCACCTTGCTCAGTCCTGTCAGCACATCGCCCAGCAGCTGGCTGTGGATGTTGTACGGATGGAACACGATGCAGGCTTTCGGCGTGCTTGCCAGCAAGACGATGGCGCGGCTCACCTCGTCGATGGGCGAGAACTCCACCCTACGGTTGCGCATGGCGTATGGACAGCAGCCCAGCATGTTGTACACCTTGATGCGGCCCATGAAGGAGTTGGTCGAGAAGTTGGCCTGGAACTCACCGTCGCTGTTGCGTGCCGAGAGGTTGCCCACGCGCATGATCTTCGCATCCAGTGCGTGGTGGGCGATGGCATCGAGGATGTATTGCTCAGCCATGAACTTGCTGTAGATATACTTGTTGCCGAGATACTGCCCCATATAGAACCGTTGCTCGGTGAAGGTGGGCAGCTGCCCGTCGGTGCGTTGTGCTGAATCGACCCACAGCCCTCGGGTGCTGGCTGTGGAGACATGCACCAGACGCGCGCCATGCTTCAGGCAGAAGTCGATGCATCGGCGGGCGCCTCCAATGTTCACGTCCTCTATCTCTGTTCCTTCGGAGAAGTGCTTCACGATGGCCGCACAGTTGAAGACGGTAGAGACGGTTGCAGCAACGTCGTCGCCACAAACAGCCGAAAGGTCGTTGGTGACATCGCCTAAGAGGACGTGGATGCGCGAGCCGAACAGCTCCTTGTAAGCATTGGCAAAATAGTAGTAGAGCAGCGTGCGCAGTCGGCTCTCGGCTTTCTCTACCGTCTTGCCGCGCACCAGACAATAGATGTGGGGTGCATCGGAAGCTATCAGCTCGTGCAGGATGTGAATGCCCAGATAGCCTGTGGCTCCCGTGATGAGCACATTGCCCAGGGCCCTCTGCTCACCCTGGCGGAAGCTGTTCAGGTTGTTGGCGGCGAGCACAGCATTGATGGCCGTATAGTCGAAGTTGGCCACGGGATCGTCTTCGGCAGCACCGGCAGCGTCGGGATTGAGCAGGCGGGCCAGCTGTCGTGGTGTGGGATTGGCAAAGACGTCGCCATAGGCGATATGATGCCCAGCCTTCTCAGCCTCGATGATGACCTGCATCACCACGAGCGAGGTGCCACCCAGCTCGAAGAAGTTATCAGTAGCACCCACCTTGTCCATCTGCAGGATGCCCGCAAAGATATCGCAGAAGCAGCGCTCAAGGTCGTCGGCAGGCGCCTCGTAGGCCGAGCTGACGGCCAGCACGGGCTCTGGCAGCGCTTTGACATCAGTCTTGCCGTTGGGTGTCATCGGCATTTCCTGCAGCTGCAGGTAGGCCGTCGGCACCATATATTGCGTCAGGCTTCGTGCTATCTCTTCCTTGAGGTCCTGTGGCGCTATCTCGCGGTCGGCAGTATAGTAGGCACAGAGGTGCTCGCGGTCGTTCAGCTTGCGTATCATGATGACCACCTTCTTCATGCCCTCCACCTTGAGCATCACGTTCTCTATCTCGCCGAGCTCAATGCGCAGGCCGCGAAGCTTGATCTGATGGTCGGTACGTCCCAGGATGAGCACATTGCCGTCGGGCAGCCACTTGGCATAGTCGCCGCTCTTGTAGACACGCACACCGTGATAGTCGATGAAGCGCTCGCGCGTCATGTCGTCGAGGTTGTTATAGCCACGCGCCACACCGCGTCCGCCGATATAGAGTTCGCCCACCACGCCGACAGGCAGTTCGTTGCCGTCGGCATCGACGACAAACTCCTTGACGTTCAGCTGCGGACGTCCCACTGTGACCATTTCGGCATGCGTCAGTTCGGCATTGTTCGACGCCACCGTAATCTCCGTCGGACCGTAGCAGTTGAAGATGCGTGCCTGTGTGACGCTGCGCATCTTGGCCAGCAGGGCCTCGCTGAACTTCTCGCCGCCGGCACGACAGATTTTGAGATGGGCTATGCTCTCGCAGAATACCGAACTCGTGAGCCACGTCTGCCATCGTGAGGGTGTTCCGCTCACCATGTCGATGCGTTGGTCGCTGATGAGCTTCGACAGGTCGTTGGGGTTGTTGGCTTGCTCCTCGGTGGCGAGGATGAGCGTCTTGCCGTTGAAGTAGGCCATGCCGATGTCCTGCAGGGCAGCATCGAACGAGATGGTAGTGACGCTGAGGATGCGGGTGGCATCGGTCAGCACAGCGTTGGCAAAGACATTGGCCGGATGGCCATAGAGGTAGTTGCAGATGCCCTCATGGCGCAGCATCACGCCCTTGGGCCGTCCTGTCGAACCGCTGGTATAGATGAGGTAGGCAAGAGCCTCACCCCCGAACCCCTCTCCCAAAGAGAGGGGAGTAGATACTTCTGTGCGCAGCAGCTCCTCTGCCAATTCGGGTGTAATGGTAAGCTTGGCCCCGCTGTCTTCCAGAATGAGCTTCACGCGGTCGGCGGGATAGTCGGGGTCGCATGGGATATAGGCTGCTCCGGCCTTCAGCACGCCGAAGAGCGATAGGATGAGCCTGCTGGTACGCGGCAGCAGCAGGGCTACGCGGTCGCCTTCGTTCACGCCCCGCTGGCGCAGACCGTTGGCGATGCGGTTGGTCAGAAGGTCCATTTCTTGATAGGTATAGGTGGCATCGCAGGCTACCAGGGCTTCCTGACTGGGCTGCGTCGTGGCGAAGTGGCTGATGCAGTCGTGGAACAGGCGGAAGAAGGGAGCCCTCCCTACGGCCCCCGAGGGGGCTTCTATAGTTTCAAGGGCAGGAACTATTGTGTCCCCTTCGGGGGACGAAAGGGGGGCCACCTGCCGCACTTGTGCGAGCTGCTCTTCCTGCTTCTTGCCGACGATGCTGAGCTGGCGCACCTTGCTTTCGGGCTGTGCCACGATAGATGCCGCAACGGCAGCGATGCTCTCAGCCAGAGCCTGGCCCAGCGCTTCGGAATAGACGGCGTCGTCGTACTGCACCACCACACCGCGCGATTCTATCTTGATGTTGATCTTGAACTTCGGTACGTTCAGCTCCAGAAGCTCCTGACCGACATGCTGTCCGCCCACCTGATATTCCGACAGCACGCCCACCTGGTAGGCATAGGCGATGGCCGGACGGAAACCATAGTCGGAGGCGATGCGTGCAAAGGGATAGTCTTCGTGGCGCAGCGTTTGGTCGAAGGTCTCGCTCACCTGCTTCAGGAAGTCGGCCACCGTGACATCATCGACGTGCAGCCCGAGGGCGAGCGTGTTGACGAACATACCCACCGTGTCGGCTATCTTCAGATTGGAACGCCCACTGCTCACGGTGCTGAGATACACCTCGCGGTTGTTGGTATAGCGCGAAACGACGTATGCCGTAGCAGCCAGGAAGAGGTGAGCCGGTGTGATGTGCTGCTGTCGGCAGAAGCTGGCCACCCGGTCGTGATCGACAGCTTCGACGGCCTCGCCGATGTATCCCTGCTGGTCGGTTTTGGGCAGGTCGGCGGGTATCTCGCTGGCTCCCTCGCAGGTTTGCAGCTTCTCGGCAAAGAATTGCTGTGCCGCCTTGAAAGCCTCGGTCTCTTCGGCCTTCTGCTGGTCGGCCACGAAGTGGAAGTAGGTGTAGGCTTCCTTCTCGACGGCGGCGCCTTCGAGCACTTGACAGAGCTGTCGGATGAAGAGGTCGGCCGAACCGCCGTCGAAGACGAGATGATGGACGTCCATGAGCAGCGCGACGCCCTTCTCCGTCTTGACCACCTCGAAGCGGTAGAGCGGCGGTTTCTGCAGGTTGAAGGGTCTGACGAACTCATCCTTGTACTGTTGCAGACTCTCAGCGCTCATCTGGCTCACCGGAACCTCTACGGCTGCGCTGTCTTCGGTGGTCTGCACGATGGTGTCACCCTGAGCCGTGAAATGCACGCTAAGCTCAGGATGGGCTTCCCCCACCTGCCGAACGGCATCAGCCAGACGGTTGGCATCCGTCGCAGCGGGGAAGCTGAGCATGTAGGGGATGTTGTAGATGGTCGACGTGGGATTCTTCAGACACTCGAAGTAGACACCCGTCTGGGCGTAGGAGAGAGGAACGGCCCCCGAAGAAGCCCCCCCTACGGCCCCCGAGAAAGAAGCCCCCCCTACGGCCCCCGAGGGGGCTTCTATAGTTTCAAGGGCAGAATCTATTGTGTCCCCCTCGGGGGACGAAAGGGGGGCCTTACCCCCGGGGGACGAAAGGGGGGCTCTTAACATTTTACTTAATATCTCGTTCTCGATGCTCTGTAGGGTGCCTTCTTTCACCAAAGCTCGGGAATCGAGGGTCACGCCGAAACGCTTGTTCACCTGTACGGCGAGCTTGATGGCCGAGATGGAGGTCAGCCCGGCATAGCCGAGGATGGTTGTGATGCCGAAGTCGTCGTTGTTCACGATGCCGACGACCATCTCCTTCAGTTCCTTCTCAAGGACGTTCAGCGGTGCGCTCTCGACGGGCTGTGCCGATGCCGTAGCGTTCCTGACGGGCTTCGGCAGGGCGCGCTTGTTCACCTTCTGGTTCTGGTTCAGCGGGATGCGGTCTATCTGCATCGTCACGGCCGGCACCATATAGGGCGGCTTCTCTTCGAGGATGAAGCTGTTCAGGGCCTCGATGTCTATCGGCTCGTCGCCGACGATGTAGGCAGCAATGAACTGACCGCCGCCGCCCTCTTCTTCGAACGCCTGCACCGTAGCATCCTTGATGCCCGGGAACTCGCGGATGATGGCTTCCACCTCTTTCAGCTCGATGCGGAAACCACGTATCTTCACCTGGCCGTCGCGTCGTCCGACAAACTGGATATTGCCGTCGGGCAGATAGCGCACGATGTCGCCGGTGCGATAGATGCGGCAGAAAGCCCCCCCTACGGCCCCCGAAGAAGCCCCCCCTACGGCCCCCGAGGGGGCTTCTATAGTTTCAAGGGCAGAATCTATTGTGTCCCCCTCGGGGGACGAAAGGGGGGCCTTACCCTCGGGGGACGAAAGGGGGGCTTCAAACGGATTACCGATGTACACCTCGGCCGTCTTTTCCGGACGGTTCAGATAACCACGGCTCACCTGCGGGCCACTCACCCACAACTCGCCAGCAGCACCGATGGGTAGCCGATGCCCCTGCGGGTCGACGATGTAGAGGCGCATATTGTCGAGCGGACGACCGATGGGAATGTCCTTCTGCTTCTTGTCCACCAGATAGGTAGTGGTGAAGATGGTACACTCTGTGGGGCCATAGACATTATAGAAGCTGTAGCCCGCTGGCGGTGTGATGCTGGCCAGTTTCTCGCCGCCTGTGGAGAGGTGCAGCAGCGAGTGGTTCTCAATGTTCGAGGCAAACTGGAATCCCACCTGAGTGGTCATAAACGAGTGGGTGATGTGCTCGCGCTCGAAGTAGTCGTTCAGGGCTATCAGGTCAAGGCGCAGCTCCTCGGGTATGATGTGTACGGTGGCTCCACAGGTCAGAGCGGGATAGAGGTCCATCATGCAGGCTTCGAAGCCATAGCTGGCATAGGCCGCCACGTTGTGCTCGGGCTTCAGTGCATAGTAGCGCTGATACCAGTGGCAGAAGGCAACGAGGTTGGCATGTGTCAGCTGGCAACCCTTTGGCACGCCTGTCGAACCGCTCGTGTAGAGAAGGATGAAGAGGCTGTCGGGAGTGGGTTCTGATGGCAACTTCTCGACAGCGGGACACTGGTCGAGGGCCGATGTGAGCAACACCTCGCCCTTATATTCGTCGACAAGCTCGCGCAGCGCTTCATCGCAGATGAGCAGCTTGGCTTGGGCATCCTGCATCATGAAGTTGAGGCGCTCTTTCGGATAAGAGGGATCAAGGGGCTGATAGGCACAGCCAGCCTTCAGCACACCGAGCGAGGCGATGGCCATCCACTCGCAGCGGGGAATGAGGACAGAGACGACGTCTTCCAGACCGAGACCTCTGGAAGCGATGCAGCCGGCTATGCGGTCGCTCATATCGTCTACCTCTTTATAAGTATAGCGCTTGTCAGCATAGACAACGGCGATGTTGTCGGGCGTTTCCTTCGCCTGACGGCGGAACAGCGACACGATGGTCTGGGTGTCGTCGTAAGGCACATCGTTCTGGTTGAAGCTGTCGAGCGTCGTCAGCTGCGAGGCGGTGGCTATCTCCACGTCGCGAAGAAGCTCGTTGGTGAGGAATCCCTCCACCACAGCCTCGTAGCTCTCGAGATACTGGCTGATGAGCGTCTCCGAATATTCGTTGCTGTTGTATTCCGCCTTGACATGATACTGTCCGTTCTGGATAAATGCCTTGATATAGAGCGAAGCCTCAAGGGTGCTGTTGCACAGACGGACGGTCTGCATCGGCTTGCCGCACAGCTGCTCGTCGGCAAAGAGCATACCGTGCCAGGCAAACATCGAGTTGGTTTGCAGTCCGAGGTCGTTCACCACGTCGCTGAAGGCGTAGGCCTCGTGGCTGCGCACACCGCTCATCTGCTCTTGTCCGGATTTCAGAAAGTCGAGGACGGTCGTCGCGTCGTCAAACTTGCCATAGACGGGCAGCGTCTTCACCGTCATGCCCACAGAATGGAGGAAGCGCTTGTCGGTGCGTCCGTTGTAGATGGTGGTGAAGAGCGACTCCTGTTCGTTGTTATACTTGGCCAGCAGGAAGCTGTAGGCCGTGGTGAAGAAGTTGCTCCTGAAGATACCATGCTCCTTGCAGAAACGGTCTACGCGGGCCATATCGACGCTGAGTGTGCGCACCAGCGACGCCTCGCTGTGGACGGGTTCTTCGAGGTCGGGCATCAGCTGGGTGAAACAGTCGCCGCAGTCGAAGTTCCGGGCATACCACTGCTTACCCTCCTCGAAAGCTGCCGACCGACGCAGCTCGGCCTCTTCCATCGACAGTTCGGCCAGCGTCATTCCTTCGGGCTCTAAGGCTTCGCCCCGGTAGGCTTTGTCGATGTCGTCGAGCATGATGGTGAACGTCGTGTAGTCGGCAATGAGATGGTGAATGTCGACGAAGAGGTAGATGTGCGCTGCATCTCTGAGCAGACGGATCCGGAACAGTCGGCCTCCGTTGATGTCAAAAGGCTGTATCAGGTGCTGCTTCTCAGCCTCGATGTCGCTCACCGGCTCTATCGTCAGCGAGAATGTCTCGGTGTCGTCGATGGTCTGCTGCGCGTCGCCATCGTCGTTCATACGGATGCGGGTGAACAACGTGGGATGATTGGCCACAGCTGCCTCGACAGCCTTGATGAGACGCTGTTCGTCCAGACTGCCGTCGAGGACGTACACATAGGGTACGTTATAATAGGGTTGGCCTTCATGGCCTACGCATTCAGCATAGATGCCAGCCATCGATTTGCTTAAGGGTGCTTGGGTAGTCATAGTCTATTTCGTTTGTTTTTTATTATAAAAAAATCACCATTTTGCTGAGAAAAGGCGCGGCACGAAGATTACGGAGAGCCAACCCCAACGCAGACTGCCGTCGTTGCTGGCTCGCTTGAGGCGCTCCATCGTCTCGGTGCCAGTCATGTAAGAGAAGCCTGCCGACAGCCGCACATCTTTGTGAAGCGCGTATGCGGCCTCCAGCTCCAGTTCGTGTCCGAGTGTACGGTTGAGTCCCTCTAAGTGGGTGCCCGTAGCGAGATAGTGGTAGGTGGCCTTCAGGCTCAGGTTCTTCAGCGGACGGTAGGTGCCGCCGATGTAAGCGTTCTGCAGTCCTGGGGTGAATCCGTTGACGTAGGTGCTGAGGTAGAAAAACTCCATAGCGCCATAGAACTTATGGTGCGAGCCGTAGATGGGATTGAAGCCCTTGTTCACCTCGTGGCGCGGCATGCCCAGACCGCCCTGAGTCACCACGGCCACATAGTCGTCGCCGCTCAGATAGTCGTAGCCGCCTGTCACGCTCCAGTGCTTGTCGGGTGTCCACTCTGCCTTGACGGCAGCCATCCATGCGCGCAGCTTCGCCTTATACTCGTCGCGGCCGTCCTGACGATAGTAGGAGGCCTCTAACGAGAAGTGGCGCGGAGCATACTTCACGTAGCCGCCGCTGACAAGCTGCCACTCGGTTTTCTCGGCATTGTCACCCTCACCTCCGGGTGTGCCGCCCTGCATGCCGATGTTCATCATGAGGAGGGAGAAGCCCAGTGGCACCTTGGGTACATCGTAGTGGTACCACACTGTGTGCATCGTCTTGTAGGGGCAACTGCCATTTGCATAGTAAGAACCAGGCTGGGTGATGACACGCATGTTCTGATTGTAGGCCAGAATGACGTGCAGCTGATGCCTACCATACTTGCCGCCCGGCTTGCTCTCGTAGCCCAGGCGCAGCGCATCGTGGCTACGGGCAGCCATCGTCCAGTCGTCGATGCCCATGATGCGCTCGTCGTCGTACTTCAGTCCCATGCGGCCTATCTGTGCGAAGAAGCCGTTTCGCGACGACAGCTTGCCCCATGCTTCGTAGATGGTGGTGTTCGACGATCCCTCGTGCCCCCACGTTCCGACGTGCTGAATGGTGGCCTTGGCTTCGAGTGAGTTGCGCCGATAGCCCACACTGAGGCGCTCGCGGTCGAGGATGAAAGCCGACTGGTCGTCAGCCGTTGGTTCGTCGGCATCGGAGGGCATGCCTCCGTTGCGTATCTCACCACGGGTGAACAGCTGCGCATCGACCGTGAAGAGCGTATCTTGTTGCGCCCAGCCGCACAAGGGCAGCAGGGCCAGGAGTGCCAGGACGTTTCTCATGACAGTTCGAACAGTCCGGTGAAGCCGGTCATCTTCAGGACATCCTTGATGTCGTCGTTCACATTGCTCAGCACCACCTTGCAGCCCGACGCCTTGGCTCCCTTGACGATGCTGACGAGAATGCGCAGACCGCTCGAAGCGATATACTCGAGCTTCTCGCAGTCGATGACCACATCCTTGTGGGTGGCAGTATAGAGTGGCTGCAGCGTTTCGTTCACTTCGGCGGCGGCGGCCGTGTCGAGTTCTCCTTCCAGTGTGACGAGGAACTTGTCCTCCAGTTCTTTCATTGTTGTCTTCATTTTTCCTTGTTTTTTTCTGTTTAATGATTATCCATTATATTTGATGGCCAGCAGTGTCAGGTCGTCGCTCTGCTCGGTATGTTCGGCATAGCGCTTCACGTCGGCTATGATGGAGCCGACCAGCTCTTTGGGTTCCTTGCCACTGTGGCGGCCTGCCAGCTGCATCAGGCCCTCACGCCCCATCAGCTGGTGCTGGGCGTTGCGAGCCTCCGTCAGCCCGTCGGTATAGAGCAGCAGGGTTGCTCCGGGTGGTATCGTCGTTGTCTGCATCGCGTAGGCGAAGTCGTCGAAAAGGCCGATGGGCATGTTGGGCACCACATCGAGCGGCTTTCCGTCGAGCAGCGGTGGCTCGTGCCCCGCATTGCAATAGTCCAGACAGCCCGTCTTCAGGTCGAGCACACCGACGAAGAGTGTCACGAACATGTTCGACTTGTTGTTGCGACAGGTCGTGGCGTTCATGTGGTCGACGATGATGGCAGGATTGGTCTGCTGCGAGGCGATGTTGTTGAAGAGCGTCTGCGTGACGGTCATGATGAGGGCTGCCGGCACACCCTTGCCGCTGACGTCGCCGATGCAGAAATAGAGGCGGTCGTCGTGCGTGAGGACGTTATAGAGGTCGCCCCCCACCTCGCGAGCCGGTATCAGGCAGCCTTCCACCATCACACGGCTCTCGGCTCTGAGCGTCGGTTCTTCGTCGGTGGGCAACAGGGTCTGCTGGATATGGTTGGCTATCTGCAGCTCGCGGTCGGTACGCTGCTGCTGCATCAGGCTCTCTTGCAGCTTCCGCCCGTTGCGGGCAAAGAGCTGGATGATGAATCCCAATGCTATCAGACCGGCCAGCGTAGCCCAGAGGATGTCGCGCTGCAGGTCGGCCAGTTCGCCAAAGGCATCTTCGTCGTAGACGGCCTTCACCATCAGCCAATGTGGCGCGTTCTTCTTCCTGGCGAAGTAGACGTGTCCCGAACGACGGGTCGCTTCGTCGCGAAAGCGGAAGCTGGTCACTCGTCCGCCCGCCTTATCAGCCTTCTCCACCGTGGGGTCGACGGTCATGGCGGCTATCCTCGCTGCCAGCTCCGGCTGACAGAGGCTGTCGGCTGGTGCGGCTATGATGTTGCCCTGCTCCGACAACACGAGGCAGAAGCTCGACGGGTGGAGGCGTATCTCGTTGATGGTCTCGCTGATCCACTGGGTGGTAACGTCGATGCCCAGCACGGCCACCGGCTGCCCGCTGCCGTCACGCAGCGGCATAGCGTAGGTGACCACTTCGCCACCGGCTCCCTCGCGGTCCATATAGGGTTTGCTCCACTGAATGGTGTCGCCGCCGATGCTGCCCCGATAGAACTCGAGCTGCGTGTAGTCGTGCTGGGCCGATGCTATCTGCTCTACGCTGATGGTGTCGCCCTGCCAGTGGGCGTAAGGTTCGTACCAGCGTCCTTTCTGTGGGTAGTAGTCGGGACGGAAAGCCACAGCAGCGCCCACCACCTTGTGGTTGCCGTTCTTCACCAGGTTGGCCGCCATCGTCTCCACATATTTTGGATCGCCTAATCGCTGCTGGGCGTGCCATATCTGGCTGGAAGCCTGAGCCACAACCGACTTCAGGTTGCCGTCGAGCCTCATGGCCGACGAGCGCAGCATGATGAGCACCTGCGCTTCGAGGTCGCTTTCGAGCATGTTGCGCGTGTTATAGTATTGCAGCGCGGCGATGGCTTCTATCAGTATGGCAGCCAGGACGACGATGGCCAGTCCTGTCCGTCTGCCCTTTCTGAAAAACTGTCGGCGTATGTCTTGTCGTTCGGTTTGCATCTTTTGATGGAATTATCAATTGTCAATTATCAATTGGTTACAAACGGAGAAGACGTAGCCTCTGCGCTCGTTCACGGTCGTCAGGATGCCTGTCACGCCGTTGAGCACATCTTTGAGGTTGTTGACGATTCCGCTGCCTCGCCACTTCACAACGGCCTCCTTCATCGTCCACAGGCGGGTGAAAGCCACTTCGGGGCGCTCTGCGGCGTTGATGAGCTGCAACTCGTGCTCGTTCATGGTGTAGCGGGCCAGCGAGTCGTTGTATTCGCGGATGCTCTCGATGTCTACGCCGATGGGGGAGTCGCTCAGAGCGCATACCACTCCGGCGCGGCAGTGGCTCATGTTGAAGTGGATGTCCTCCCGCCCCGCGATGGATGGTTTGCCATGCTCGTTGTAGGCGAAGACAGGAGGTTCTGTGATGCCATACTCCTGTTGCAACCCTTGGCGCAGCAGCAGATAGGCCATGGCGCATGTTTTGCGTCCCAGCTCGTGCTTGAACTTCAGCAGCTGCTCGCGACGCTGCTCCGAGAGCAACGGCAGGGCTGCCTCAAGGTTGAAATCGGCTATGTTGTCGTCGAGATAGATCATGATTCGTTATTAGAGGGTACGAAGTTTTTTTTCGAGGTGCGAGGTACGAGATTACTGTCTTCGCCTTCCATGAAACTATTCTCGCCCAACGTACCTCGCACCTCGTACCTCGATTCATCACCATCCTCGTCCCCCCGAGAATAGAACATTTTCAGGATATTGTGCCCATTGACGCGCTGATAGCTCATGGCGTCGGTCATCTGTCGCATCATGACGATGCCGAGTCCGCCCAGGGGGCGTTCGTCGGCAGGAACAGACAGGTCGGCGGCCGACTGCTGTGTGGGGTCGAAAGGCAGTCCGTCGTCGTCGATGGTGATCACGAGGCGCTGGTCCACCAGCTCAGCGGTGAGGGTGATGACTGTCGCCTTTCCGTAGTTGACGATGTTGACTACGGCCTCCTCGGTTGCCATCCTCAACTGTTTGTCGTACGGTGATGTCAACCCTGCTGCCGCCGCCACTTGTACGACGAACGGTCGCAGTAGGGCGATGTCACTTATTGAGGGGTCCTGAATCAGAAGTGGCTGCATATTGTCAATTTTGTTTTTGTTTGGGTACAAAGGTAACAAATAATTGACAATTGACAATGGATAATTGATAATTATTTCAATAATTAACTCTTTTCGGGGGGAAGTCCCCCAAACGGCAGGACACCGTAGGGGCGGAACAGCGTTTCCGCCCGCAAACAGTGAATACGAGGCAGCGTAGGAGGCGACGCCATTCCCGCTGACGCGCCGACCCGTAGCCTTTCCCAGCGTCGCAACAGCGCATACGTGGCAAAAACGTGGCAGGTGTCACGCTGGGAAGCGTGACCTCCTACATTAGCGCTTCAGGTAGCAGCGTAGGAAGCGTGATCTCCTACTGGGTCCGGGCGGAAACGCTGTTCCGCCCCTACAGGGGCCACAAAAAAATGAGAATGGCCTCCTGGGGGGGAGGCCATTCACGAATACATATCATGACAAATTTAAGAGCATCTTATTTCTTCACGACCTTAAGCGAGGATACGGGGGGCGAGATTACTTTCTTCGCCTTCCACTAGACTATTGGCTTTCCCCGTAGGCGCCGACCTTTGGTTCTCGCACCCACGTACCTTCGTACCCCGCACCCTCGAAAAGGACTACTTAATCACGACTTTACGGCCATTGCTGACAGCGATGCCACGATAGCTGTTGCCGACGCGTTGTCCGTTGAGGTTGTAAGTGTTCCCGCTCTGCGCACTACGCTCCTCGCTCCTCGTAACGTCCTCGATGCCCGTTGCAGCACCTTCGTCAACGGTCAGGGTGATGGAGCGCACATCCTGTAGGATCTCGCCGAAGTTGAAGGACTGGCCAGTCATATTCGTGCTGACCTTACCCTTGATGGCTTCGCGGTCCTTGTGCAGGATGCGGTGGTACACCTTGTCGGCGGCTGTCACACCTTCCGCCAGCGTCACATTGCCGGTATACTGCGACATGTAGCACAGCACCTTGCCGTCGTTGGTCTTGTAGACATAGTTTTCACCCTCTGGTACAAACTGAATAGCTCCGAAGAATTTCCACATTGCCATGAGGGCGGCATACTGCTGCAGGTCGAAGTCTGTGATACCATTCATGCCGTCCTTCACCTTGATGACCATATTTTCCGTCGGGCGCACCTCGGGGATGTCGAAGCCCAGGTTGATGGCGCTGAATGCCTCTATGAAATCAAGTGCACCGTCCATGTCGTAGCCATCCTGATAAGGATAGTTCCAGATGACGTTGCCGAGGCTTTCCATATCATCGCTATAGTCGTAGCTGATGGCATCGGCAGCCTCTACATTGTCGGCCAGGAAGTAAGCCTTGTCGCCCTTTTCGTTGTACGGCTCAAGGGTGAACAGCTTCTTTCCCGACGGTTTGCAGTAGGTCGTGGTGTTTGTCGATTCGTTGTACATCTCAACCAGCTCTCCGCCAGGCAGCAGCACGTTGATGGCATTATAGAGGTTGTTGCTGTACGATTCAAGGAGAGTGGTACCGTCTTGCAGCACGAAGTCGAAGGTGCGGGTACCGGCGTAGGCGAGGACTACCTCGGCGGTGACCGTCTCGCCGTCGATGCAGATGTTGCCACTCGTCTCGTCGAAGACAGCTCCTTCGGGCTGTGTGATGGCCGTGCCGTCCTTCAAGACGAGCTGGCCGAGGTAGACGATACTGCCCTGAGCACCTGTTGCTTTGACCACCACGTCCTTGCTCAGCACGTGTACTTCTCCAGCATTGCCGTAAGGCGTGTTGTAGCCCATGATGCCGTGTGTGCCGCCGATGGCTGTCAGCTGAACACCGTCTTGGATGCCCAGACCGCCCCAGAAGAGATTGATGGCGGCGCTGTTGGTCGATTCAACGGTGAGCGAGCCGTTGCCCACCATCCGCATGTCGTAGCCCACATAGATGGGGTTGTTGTTGACAGACGTAATCCTGTTGTTGCCCACGATGTTGAGCTTGTAGCCAAACTCCCTGATCTCGATGCCGCGTTCCTCCGACGAGAAGTTGGCGTTGTTCAGCGTCAGTGTTGTTGTCTCGGGGTCGTAGCTGACGGTGCCGTCGCCCAGGAAGTCGGCGGCATTGAGGTTGTTCAGCTGCTGGCCGCAGACGTAGACAGGATAGAACTCGCTGGCTTTCTGTATCTTTACATCGTAGGCCCAGTTGCCGTCCTTGTCGACGATGTTGCCGTCCTTGACATATCCGCCCGCCGGCTCTGTGATGGCGCAGCCCTCGAAGGTGATGCCTGCAGGGAAGCCGCTGATGGCCACCGAGCTGGAGCTGCTGTGAGCCTCGATGTTCGAATCCTTGATGTTGAGTTTCTGCGAGCCCGTCGTCGTAGCACCCAGGATGCAGGGCATCTGTGCCGACATCTCGAGAGTGGCGTTGTCGATGGTGAGCGTCTTTCCTTCATCCACGAAGATGCCTACGCCGGCTTTCGACTTCACCGTCAGCTGGTGGTTGCCCGTGATGGTGGTATTGGCATAGAGGTCGATGGCATCCGACTGGCAGTCGAGCGTAGAGTTGTCCACACACTTGATGGTCAGTCCGTCGATGTAGTTTTCGATGCCGTTGGTGCCGAAGTTGTAGTCGTTCATCAGCGAGAGCGTCTTTGTCGTGGGGTTATACATCATGCCGCCGCCGTCGCCGAAGATGTCGTTCTGGTTGGCTTCGGTCACCTTCTGGTTGTCGCCCACCCAGAGGTCGTACTCCTTGTAGCCCTCGTATTCCTTCCAGACTCTCTGCCCCTTCTCCATACAGACGTGATAGGGTGTCCAGTGCTTGGTTTTCAGGGCAGCAAGGTCTTCGGCTGTAATCTGGTTCTGTTCGTTGTCACCATCCAAGCTACTGATTACATTAAACGAATGCTTTTCAGGTTCGTTGTCGTAGGTCATGAGTTTGTTGACGATGGTGTGCATCTTCGAGCTGTTGAGTTTATTGCCGTAAAGGGAAATGTCCGACCGGAAATCCTTGGGCATGGATGTCGGTGGGATAAACGAAATAAGGGCATTATTGTTTAGCGAAACATTAACGAGGTGCTTGTTGCTGCTCAGGTCCATATAGGAGAGCTTATGATGCTGTGCACTAATAGATTGCAGATACAAACAGTTGTCCACTTCCAAGTACTCCAAATTGCCACCAATGAAATTGATTGTTTCCAGCAAGGTGTTATTGCTGAAGGTGATTCCCTCAACTGCCAACTGGTAGGCTTCTATCCATTTGACATCCCAAAGCAGGTTGAGGCCTGTCACGTCGTCCACTTGATTGCCCTCAAGAGATAGCCGCTCCAGCGTATAGTTCTCGTCGCGGTCAAGATAGCCGCTGTTGTCGGCATCCTCCTCAGTGACGGCGCGGCGCAACTCGGCATTGGGGAAGTTGGTGGCATTGATGGCTATTTGCTTGCCGATGACCACCGTCGTGCCGTTACCCACATTGCTGTTGCCGTCGCGGAGGCAGTATGTCGAGGTATTGTACTCTACTCCTGTCGGTCTGTTGATAGTGATGCCGTCCTGCAGGACAAGATCCTTGAAGCCGGAGATGTCGTGGGGGCTTGAGTATGAGGTGGCCATGAGCATGGCTTTGCGGCCCTTCACGACGAGGCTGCCCGTAGAATTGTAGTCTGTGCCAATGGCAGAATGGTCTTGCCCACTTACCTCCACACGGGCATCGCCGTCGATGGTGACATCGCCCGTGTTGGGCCGGATATAGATACCCATGCTTCCCCACACTTTCAGGATGCCCTCGCCGTCGAAGGTCAGGTTGCCCACAGAGACAATACCGTCCATAGAGGTGTGCCATTGGTCTTGCACCTCGTTGTAGCGGCCTTTCAGCCAGATGGTCACGCCGCTTATCTCGTTGCGGATGCCGATATCGTTGTGGCTCTTGATGCAGATGTTCTCAAGCGTCAGTGTCTTTGACGTGGGGTCGTACGACACTTTGCCATCCCATGAGTAGGCACTCTCGATGCCGTAGCCCGTGATGTTGTTCTTGTTGTTGTCGGTCACTTGTATGCCGGCAATCCATAGCTGATAGCTTGCTGCGCTGGCCCACGACACCGTCATGAGCATCAGCAATAGGGTTAAATATTTTTTCATATCTTCCTGACTTTTCTGGTTTTTGAAAAAAAGAGAGTTGGCCTCCCCACGTCAGGAGATGACCAACTCAGCTACCTTACTCTTACTTGACGACGACCTTGCGGCCATTTGTGATATAGATGCCTTTGTGTGTCGGCTGCCCCTCGATGCGCTGTCCGTCGATGGTGTACCAGGTGTTGGGTGATGGGTGATGGGTGATACCGTCGATGGCGGTTACCGCATCAGGCATGAAGTGGAGTGTCCACTTGTTGTAGCGGTTCACCAGAGCCCAGTATTCCAGGTACTTGTTGTCACTTCTGAAGTTATCAAATAACGTCGGGAGCAGGCCCGGCTTGATAGCGTATGTCGGGGCACTGATATCCTCTGGTTCGGGAGCGAGGTGGAAGGTGTTGCCTTGAACGGTGAAGAGCAGCTTGTTGTCCGATGTGCGGTAATAGTATTCAATACCGCCTTCTGTTTTGCATGTCAATACGGGGTTGTACATGAGATCGAAGCCGTTACCGTATGATGTCATTGTGGCCACGGCCAAAAGCAGATCACCCGTTTTCTTATCTCCGTTCTTGATGCGGAACTCCTTGGCGGCTTCCTTGTCGAATGTTATGGCCACGTCACCATAGTACGGAGAGCCGCCGTAAGTTAGCGATCCTGTATCCACGCTGTAGTCGAACATGCTACCTTGCTTCGTCGATCCATTATCTTCGACGTCGGTGAAGTAGCTTCCGTCAAGGTTCAGTTGGTACAGACCGTAGATGCCGCCTCCTGTCAGGTAGAGCTCCGAGTGGTCGACGTTCACCACTGCCTTGCCTTTGGTGTAATCTTGCCCGCTCAAACTGTGGATACAGTTCCTGTCTCTCGGCGTTTCAATACTGAGGCTGGCATCGAGCAGGTTGAGCTTGGCGTTGCCTTTCATGACGATGCCGTAGCCGTTGTCGGTCTTAAGTCGTAAGTCGCCAATGATGGTTGTCTCGCAGTCGTTGAGGAGCATGGCGTGGTCGGTGTTGCGCAGGTTGACCGTGCCGTCGGCGATGATGGTCAGTCCGTCAATACCCTTGATGCCTCTTTCTGGCCAGCCGTTGGCGATGGCGAACTTGTTGTCACCGCTGAAGTCGACAACACCCACATTATACAGGATCAACGTTTTTTCATCGTCTAAGTAGCGGGCTAATCCGTCGTGATCGCTCATATACTGGTTCTGGAAAATGCGGTTGTAGTTCTGTTCGCTCACCCGGACACCCTTCACCCAGAGCGGGTAGAGGTGGTTGTAGGTGAAGTAGCCCGGGGCGCTTGCTCCGCCGTCCACGCGGGCATACTCGGCATCGGTGTGGTTTTCGTCGTAAGTGGTGCCTCTCTCGCCCTTCAGGTTGGTGCAGCCATCGAACATCATGAACGAGCCGGACACTTTGTCCATAGTCCACGTGTCGTCCACATAGATGGTTTCCAGATTCTTGCAATTATAAAACATTGAGCCTGTACGGGTGACGTTTTGGGTGTCGAACGACGAGAGGTCCAGTGAGTAGATATTCGTGCAGTTAAAGAACATGGACATCATGTTCGTTACCTTGCGGGTGTCGAAATTCGAGAAGTCCACGTCTCCGATGCCGATATTCGAGCTATCAAACATGCTCTGCATGGTGGTGACCTCGCTGGTGTTCAGGTATTCCATACCCTTGATGGCTGGAATTTTTTCGTAAGCGGAATAGTTCTTGAGGGCATTGAATCCGTAGAACCAGTATGCCAGCGATGTCGGGTAGAAGTCGGCAAACGAGGAGTCGAACACCACGTGCTGGCATTGTGTCTTCATCGGGTCAGTGTAGTCGTCGTACCACTGCGGGCCTACCAGTGAGTAGACCTTGCCCGAGCGCGTCTGCTTCAGGTTGTCGTAGTAGAAGGTCAGCGTCTTGTTGGTGGAGGTGTAAACGGCATAGCCCTCAATGGGCATCTGTGAGATGGTCACCCACTGGTTCTGCACTGAATTTCCGTTCTTGTCATAGATGTAATATCCATGGAAACGGGCGCCCTCGGGCTCTGTGATTCCCAGTCCGTCTTTGAGCGTCACGCCCTGATAATCGTCATCATTATAGAAATTGGCGAAGGGGTAACGCGGTGAGAAGGCGCGGATTTTCGTATTCGCGCCAGAGATTTCAAGATCGCAAGCATAATCAATCTCTGCTGTGTAAATGCCTGAGCCAGTCGTTGCTTGTGCCGTCAGTTGCAGGCCTCCCTCTATTTTCAACAGGGTACCTGCATGATAGAGGGCACTGTATCCTTTCAATGATACCGATCCTGTTCCCGTCAGTGTCAGCTCACCTTCAGTGTCGGAATAGATGGCGAGTTCGTTGCTTGACGTCAGGCTGTTCGTGCCTATGAACCTGATGGTCAGTCCGTTGATTTTGTTATACACGCACTCGTATGGACCCGCATTGATGGTGGCATTATTGAACGTCAGCATGTTCGTCGAGCTGTTGTAGCTCACCGTACCGTCGCCCAAGATGTCGCTCCTGTTGCTGTCGGTCACTTTGTGCCCAAACACATACAGGTCGTACTCGGCAGCACTCGCCTGCATGGCTATCGCCAAGAGTGCGAGCAATGTGAAAGTAATCTTTTTCATATTGGTATTGTTTTTAGTTAATAATTAATATATTTCTTTCCGTTGATGATGTAGATGTCTTTTCTTTTCGAAGGTGCGGGGGTACGGGGGTACGAGGGTGCGAGCCTTCCTTGCAGGTCATATACAGCTGTTGGATGATGGGTGACGGGTGTTGACGGTTTGTCGATGCGCGTCGGCGTCGTGGCATTCGAGAGGACGACATCGTGGGCGAGATAGCCGTTGCTGTCGTAGATATTCCGTTCTTCTGCGTCGTAGTAAGCTCCTTCGGGACTGACTATCTGCGTGCCGTTCAGCAGGTTGAGATTCGAAATGCCCGAGAAGCCGCTCTTGACGCAGAGCGTTCCTTTCCCCTCGAAGAGGTTAAGGGTGCTGCCTGTATAGCCGTCGATGCCACGTCCCGGATTGCCGCCCTCAAAGGAGAGGTTGCCCTCCACGATGTCGACTTGTTCACCGACTATCAAACCGTAGTTATACGCCTTGACCGTGAGCGTCGCTCCGCTGTGCACGTCTATCGTGGTGGCTAACGAGAGCGCCATACCCGCACTCATGCCGCTGGTGTTCTGCAACACACAGTCGCCATAGACCTCTATGCGCAGACCAGGAAAGCCGCCCGCAACCAGGAAAGAGCCGAACAGGTACATGCACACACCGTTGGAGAGGATGGCCTTGTTGCCCAAGGGGCCTTCGATGGTGGCATCTTCCAGCGTCAGTACGTTGTTGGCTATGTCGTAGCGGATGGTGCCCGATGCCGTGAGGCCAGATTCGCCTTGGTCGTTGATAGCTTTCACCAGGTCGTCGGCGTTGTCTGTCGTCACCTGTACGCCCCCCACTTCAATGTCGAATGTCTTCTTGGCGGGCAGGATGGTCAGCCAAGAGCTGTACATCCCTTCCCAGTGGATGTCGTCGCCAGACTCTTCGCTGAAGTAGTCTCCGCTGTAGCTGAGTTCGAGGATGTTGTCGTCGTAGTAGATGTTGCTGCCATACCAAAGGCAGTAGTCGTAGGCTGCATCGGCATAGTAGCATTCCTTCAGCTGCACCTCATTGAAGTCGTAGATGACGGGCCGGCGGTTGCTGTACTGCGGACAGGCGTTGAGCGTAGAGTGGTCGATGGTCAGCGCAGAGCCTGTACCGCAGATGACGCCATCGCGGCCGTTGGCCAGGATGTCGGCCTCGGAGAAGGTGAGCGAGCTTGCCAGGACACAGATGGCATCGCGGTACTTCGACTTCATTGTCAGCTTGCCCGGTCCGGTGATGGTGACGTCGGCCGCGCGGAAGTAGAGGCACTGGTCGTCGGTGTTCAGCTGGCTGTCACTCTTCACTTCGATGATGAGCTTGTTCACCTCGATGTTGCCTGGCACGGGGCCGCTCTCGGCATAGTTGCAGATGGCGTAGTCTTCGTTGCCGTGACTGGTGATGGATGTCCCGTCGAGTGTCATCGTGTTGGTGGCAGGGTCGTATGTCATGGTGCCGTCGCCCAGGATGTCGCCCTTGTTGGCGTCGGTCACTTGCGTCTCGCCCACCCACAGCTTGTAGGTGTCGGCTTTTGCTCCCAAGGCTATGGCCACGAGCAGCATCACGAGGGTTGTCAGTCTTTTCATTGTCATCTTTGTTACGCTGTTAGGTGAATGGGGCGGCTATATTATGATATGTTCGCACGCGTGAAGAACTGTTGCATCCGCTGGTCGATGATGCGGTTGAGCTGCTCTTCGTAGTCCATGAGGAAGTCCACTTGCCTGCCGATGAGCTGCCGCGAGGCACTCTGCCGACCGCCCGCCTGGGGTGTGGCTGTTAGCACAGCGTCGTCGCCTTGCTGGCTTTGTTCGTGGTTCGTCGTCAGGTTCTCGTTCATGGATGCGTCGAAATGGGGTTCTTTTCTGGGTGCAAAGATACACTTTTTTTCCAAAACAGACTTTGCATTTCTGTTCAAATACTTTGCAAAACTGGTCAAAATACTGATTTTGGGCGTTTTTCGGTCAACAATTGGGTATTTTCGGTCGAAAAGCGGGCCTTTTGCGTGTTTTTCAACAATGCGAATGCTTTTTCGTTTCATCGGCTACGTTGCCGCCTTTCATGGCCTTTCTGTTTCTTTTTCCAACGTGTAATTTGTTAGATTTGTAAGATTTCTGTCCGAAGGACACTCCAAAAGTTTGCCTCAAGCGCATTCGTGCTATCGCGGCTTAATGGCCGGGAGGCAAATTGTTCTCGCGGTACTGTGAGGGACTGACACCTGAGGCACGCTTGAAGGCGCGGTTGAAACTGCTGACGTCCTCGAAACCGCACTG
>JAGBLC010000042.1 GCA_017635615.1 Prevotella sp. | reverse complement strand
GTCTCACGTCGTAATCTGGCAGATTGTTGCGACGTGAGACACGTCGCCTCCTACTTGTGCGCTGCAAAATTACATCTTTATGAGAAAATATCCAAATAAATTGCCACTTTTGTGAGAGAAAACAATCCTGCCTATGCCTCCTTTATGCGGTGTTGATGCTTCTGCTGGTTATACAGATTTGTCAGGATAATTCATAAAACACCCTATGCAGGAATCGCGTATTTGCAGGCGAAAGGAGTTTGGGTCGCAAATATCGCCAAAAATCAAAGGTTGGTGCAAATGGTTGATAAAGAGATGGTTGGGTGGTGGTTGTTGCTTTTTGTTGGGTGGAGAAGGGGCTCGCGGATTGCAATATGACGCATATTGGAGGGCAATATGCCGCATATTGGGTTGCAATTTGCCGCTTATTGCGGTGTAATATGGCGCAAATAGCTGGGCAATCTGCGGCAAATGACATCCAAAAGCGGGCCGGTCGGCCCTTTGATTTCCTTTTTGGGGGCTGAAAAAGCGTCTTTTGCTGCTGTTTTTTGCTGTAGAATGCGGAAAAAGTACGAAGGTGTTTTGTTAAGATTTTTCCAAGTTTTAGGTGTCACGCTTGGAAGCGTTAACTCCCCCGTTCGGGCGAATTTCAAATTCGCCCGAACGGGGGCATAACGTTCGCCTGCGCGGTGCTAATTATAAGTTACGGGCGAAGAAATCAGCGAGCTTGTCCCAGGGGATGAGATTCTTCGGTTCGCCCTTGCCCACTGGTTCGGTAAAGCCCCCGTCGTAGAGGTCGGTATGGCTCGCCCCCGGGATGATGAGCAGTTGCTTGTTCTCAGGATTGGGGTTCGGCTTTCCCACCACGTTGTATCCGTCGGCCTTTCCTTCCACCATGTACTTGTAGGCTGCCTCGCCGAAGTAGCGTGAGTGGGCCTTCTCGCCGTGCATGACGAGGACTGCCGACCTTATCTCGTTGATATAGTAGAGGAAGCGGCTGTTGGCGAAGGCCTGCGTGCCGATGGCGCGCCATCCGTCGTTGGAGTTGCCGCTGCGCTTATGGTAGCCGCGAGGAGTGATGTAGTAGTCGTAGTAGTCCTTCACGAACTGTGGCGCGTCTGCTGGCAGCGGGTTCACCACACCGCCGGCCATTGCCATCGGGTCGGTAAGGCGCTGTCGGGCCATTGCCTCACGGGCTGCATGGCGTGCCTCCTCGTTGTCGTCGGCATCGAAGTAGCCATTGCCGCTGACGCGTGTCATGTCGTACATCGTCGAGGCCACCGTAGCCTTGATGCGTGTGTCGGCAGCCGCTGCATTGAGGGCGATGCCTCCCCATCCGCAGATGCCGATGATGCCTATCTTGTCGGCATCCACATTGTCCAGCTTGGAGAGGAAGTCGACCGCTGCCATGAAGTCCTCGGTGTTGATGTCGGGCGATGCTGTGCGCCGCGGTTCTCCGCTGCTCTCACCCGTGTAGGAGGGATCGAAAGCAAGCGCCACAAAGCCCCGTTCGGCCATCCGCATGGCATAGAGTCCGCTCGACTGCTCCTTGCAGGCTCCGAACGGACCGCTGACAGCAATGGCTGCGAGCTTACCCTGAGCCTCCTTCGGCGTATAGAGGTCAGCTGCCAGCGTCAGTCCATACTGTGTTTCAAACGTCACCTTGCGGTGGTTCACTTTCTCGCTCAGCGGGAACACCTTGTCCCACTCCTGTGTCAATTCTAACTTCTGCATATCTTTCTCCGTTTTGGTTTGTTTACCGTCTGTGCAAGCCAACAGCAATCCGGCTGCGAGCATTGCTGCAATAGTTTTTTTCTTCATATTTTAATGATTATTTCACCTGATACCTCATCCACACGATGCCGTCCTGCTCTTCCACACTCTTGAACGTGAGGCGTACCGGCTTGCGGTCCATCGGGCGGCCATCGAAAGCGGCAGCCATACCGCCGCGTCCGTCGATGCCGTAACCGTACATCATGCTCACTTCGTCGATCAGCCCCTGGTCGAGCATGGAGCCGTTGATGTTTCCTCCGCCGACCACAGCGAGGCGCTCCACACCGAAGAGCGTCCGCAGCGTATCCATAGCCGCCGGGAGGTCAATGCCGTCACGGCCAGTGGTGATGTAAGAGATATGTTTGCTCTTCAGATAGTCAAGATACTCCTGGCTGGCCTGCTCCGAAAGAATCATCAGCAGGGGGCGGCCAAAGAGTTCGGTGGTGTTGTCGTCCCACAGCAAGGTGCCACGCGTGTCGACACCGACAGCGTAGCCGTTTGCCTCCACTGCCTTGTAGAGCTGCTGTCCGGCATCTTCATGGGGTTTCTGACATTGGAACTCACCACTTTGTGCATAGTGCATGGCCAGGGTGGTCTTGCCTTCCAGCGTTGAGGGGCAGCCCAGCTGGGCCAAAGCCTCGTAGTAGTGATTGGTGTCGTCTATCTGTTCGGTCATTGCGCAGTCTATCCTGCCGTCGAGCGATGCCATCATGTGGCAAATAATGTATGGTCTCATTTCTGTTCTGTTTTTAATTCCGGTGCAAAGGTACGACGAAAAACCCGTAACCTGAATAGACAGATTACGGGCAAATCTACCAAAAATGTGGGAAGTTACTTCTTGTTCTGAAGTTCCAAGAAGTGTCTCGGCGTCAGTTCCGTAGCGTTCTTGAACAAACGGGTGAAGTGCTGGGGATATTCGAAGCCCAGCTCCTGGGCTACCTGAAAGATGGTCTTACCGCTGAGGATAAGATTCTTGGCGCGCATGACGACGAAGCTGCGGATATAACCTTTCGGTCCCTCTCCGAGGGCATTCCGGATGATGTCGCCGAAATAGCCAGGTGAGAGGCAAAGCTCGCTGGCGCAGTATTTCACGCTGGGCAGCCCGTTCGTCTTGTGCAGTCCGCGTGCATAATAGTCGGTCAGCACTTGCTGGAAACGACTCAGGATGTCGCTCTCGCCTGTCGACATCTCCTTGAACTGGCGGACGTAGAAGCGGTTGCAATAGTCGAGGATCAGCAGGATATAGTCTCTGACGATGTCCTGATGCCCATGCGACAGACCTTGTGCCTGCAGTTCGCCGCGCAGGTTGTCCATCAGCCGCGCCAGGATGTCCTTCTCCTCAGGAGTAAGGATGAGCGCTTCGTTCGAATGGTAGGAGAAGAACTGATAGTCGGCGAGTTTCTGCTCGATAGGTGAGCCTTGTACGAACTCGTGGTCGAACAGCAGCACCCAGCCGTGATATTGTCGGCGTGTGCCGTCGTCCTGCTTGCCACCTATCTGCCCTGGCGAGTAAGCCATCAGCGAGCCGTCGCCCTCGTGATAGGTGCCGATGCCGTAAGTCAGCCCTTCGGGAAACTCTTCTTGCAGGAAGATGCCATAGCAGTTGATGCGGTTCAGCGTATGGCGTATCTCGCCAGCCTCGTCGTAGTGTATCACCGAGACGTGGGGGTGCAGGACAGGTGCCCCAATGTCATGTGCGTAGTCGTTTGCTTCGTTGATATACAAGTCGATTGTCATAGCCGCTTCTTTGGAATTGATAAGTTCGCTGCAAAGGTACGAATAAAAAAAACAAAAAATGAACTTTTGTTTTGTATTTCACTCTTTTCGTTGTACCTTTGCAACCAGAATAAGTACGAACCCATAAAAAATAACAGAAAAAATGGAAGAACAGAACCAGAAAAGATTTCTTGCCGTGAGCTACCAACTGTACGATGCGGCACAGCCCGAGACACTCATCGAGGAGGCACCGGCCGACCATCCGTTCGTATTCATCAGCGGCTACGGCGTGGCTCTCGAGGCCTTTGAGAAGAAGATTGCCGACATGCAGGAGGGCGAAGAGTTCGACTTCACGCTGCGGCAGGAGGAGGCCTACGGTCCGTTTATGAGCGAGCGTGTGGTCGACCTCGACCGCGAGATATTCTGCATCAACGGCCATTTCGACCACGACAACGTGAAGGTGGACGCTGTGCTGCCACTGCAGAACGAGGACGGCAACCGCTTCATGGGACGTGTCGTAGAGATTACCGACAGCCATGTGCGTGTAGACCTGAACCACCCGCTGGCCGGCAAGGACCTGTGCTTCAAGGGCTCGATCGTGGAGAACCGCGAGCCGCGCGAGGCAGAGATACAGCAGCTCATCCAGATGATGAGCGGCGAGTGCGACTGTGGCTGCGGTGGCGATTGCGACCATCAGCACGGCGACGGCTGCGGACACCAGCACGGCGACGGCTGCGGCTGCGGACATTGTCACTAACCATCATCACCCGACACCCGCTCGGGCGGATTTGCAATCCTACCGCTCACTCATCACTCAACACCCATGAACACCTTCGGACAGATTTTCCGACTGACCACCTTCGGCGAAAGCCACGGTGAGGCCATCGGCGGCATCGTGGACGGTATGCCGCCAGGCATCGCCATCGACACCGACTTCATCCAACACGAGCTGGACCGCCGCAGGCCCGGTCAGAGCGGCATAGCGACACAGCGTCGCGAAGCCGACCGTGTGGAACTGCTCAGTGGCGTGTTCGAAGGCCGATCTACGGGTGCGCCCATCGCCTTCGTCGTCAGGAACGAAGATGCACGGCCAACCGACTACGAACCGCTGAAGGATGTGTTCCGTCCCTCACACGCCGACTATACCTATTATTATAAATATGGTACGCGCGACTATCGCGGCGGCGGACGGGCCTCGGCACGCACGACAATAAGCCGTGTGGTAGGTGGAGCTCTGGCTAAGCTGGCATTGCGCCCTATGGGTATCAGCGTGCAGGCCTATACGATGCAGATAGGAAGCATCGCCCTGGAGCACGGCTACCGCCACTACGACCTCTCGGCGACAGAGACGAACGCTGTGCGCTGTCCCGACCCGGAGAAGGCGCGGCAGATGGAACAGCTCATCGCCGACATGCGGGCTGAGGGCGACTCCGTGGGCGGCATCGTCGGTTGTGTGGTGAGGGGCTGTCCGGCAGGCATCGGCGAACCGGAGTTCGACAAGCTCCATGCCTCGCTCGCCAAGGCGATGATGAGCATCAACGCCGCGAAGGGTTTCGACTATGGCGACGGCTTCGCTATGGCCGCCATGCGGGGCAGCGAGGCCAACGACCTCTTCACCGCCAGCGAGGGAAGGGTGCGTACGCTGACCAACCACAGCGGCGGCATTCAGGGCGGCATCAGCAACGGCGAGGACATCTTCATGCGTGTGGCGTTCAAGCCGACGCCCACCATTGCGCGTCGGCAGCCTACCGTCAGCACAGATGGCTCTCCAGCCGTCATGGAAGCATCGGGCCGACACGACCCGTGCGTCGTTCCGCGTGCGGTGCCCGTTGTGGAAGCGATGGCAGCGATGACGGTTTTTGATCAAGTTTTATGCCAAGGGTGCATAAATTATGTTAAAATGAAAGCATAAACACCGCTTTCGGGTGATAAATGTTTGGTATTTCGCAAAAAATGCGTACCTTTGCAAACGGCTATAGGAAAGGTCTGCGAAGATCTCCTAATAGCCTATTAAGTCTAGTTTAGTTTTTGTGTTGGTTGCCCCCGCTGATTGGCGGGGGCTTTTTTTGTCGGGGGGCTTATTCGTGGAGCAGCCAGGCAAGCGCTTTGCGCATCATGTTGAAGGCGGCCTGCTGGTTCTGCTTGCCCTGAAGGGCATCGTCGTGCACATAGAAGAGCGTGCGGGCGGGTTTGTCGGTGTTGCTCCAGAATTGCGGGCACCACTTGCCGCCGACCTTCACGTTCGAACCCTCTATCTGTGCGATGCGCAGGTCTTTGGTCAGCTCTGCATACCAAGGCCACTGCTCCGCGTCGACATCGACGGGCATGGTGAAGAAGCTACCGCGGCCCTCGTCGATATACAGTTCGAACTCCTTCTTGGCCTCCTCACCCCAGTCGGCGATGTTGGCATCCATGTCGACGACGAGGTGGTGACGCTCGAAGAGTGTATTCTTGTAGGGTTCTCCCTTCGACAGGACGGTCACGTCGAAGCCCATCTCCTGCCCAGTGTGGCGCAGCCATTCTATGCCTTGTGCCGTCATGCTGTTGTCGGCATGAGATGTCACGACGAGCACGTGCTTCTGCGGTACGGTGCCTTTGCCGTTCTTCATCAGCGAGAGATAGATGGTCTCCATCTGGTCGAGCTGCGAGTTGTCTTCGGTGCATTCCCAGTACATGCCGCCCAAGAGACCGCGGTCGATGATATACTGACACTTGGCAGCCAGCGAGCGCGGATTGTCGTAGGCCCAGATGAGCTTGCCCGTGCGGTCGGAGAGGTAGGGCACCTGTCCCACTTCGTCCCACTGTTCCTGATAGCGGCCGTCGGTGTTGCGGGTCTTCACAAAGGTGTGCACCACCTTGTCTTTCGTCTGTCCGCGACCGTAGAGGGGCATACCGAGCGTCAGCTTCTCCTTCGGCACGCCGTTGCGGATGTGTGCCTCGACAGCTTCCTCTACGGTGATGCGCCCTGAGAGGTCGGAGCGATGGAGCGTTGTGTGATGCTTCGGCGGATTGGCAACGTCGTAGGCCATGATGTTGACGAAGTCGATATACTTCATGCAACTGGGGAAGTCGATGTACAGTCCGTCGGCGATGGTGGCGCAGGTGAGCAGCTTCTTCTTGCCCAGCACCTTGCGCAGGTCGCGCATCAAGAGGGTGAAGTTCTTCGTGTCGTCGGGCGACGAGCTGATGCCGGCCTCCGAGCTGGTGGGGTATTCCCAGTCGATGTCAATGCCGTCGAGACCATACTCCTTGACGATGCGTCCGCAGTCTTTTGCGAAGCTCATGCGGCAGCGTGCGTCGGCAGCCATCTCGGAGAAGTTGCCACTGGTCCATCCGCCCACGGAGAGCACGATCTTCAGCTTGGGGTTCTGCTGTCTGAGGGCCACCACCTGACGCAGGAACGGCTCGTTCTGCACGTCGCAGCCGTCGAAGGTCTTGTTGACATGTCCGAAGGCATAGTTGATGTGGGTCATCATCGTCGGGTCGGGCAGCCGGAGCGTCGACCACGAGCACACGTAAGCCACTACGATCTTGTCGTTCTGTGCGGCAGTCTTCTGCTTCTTGGCTGCTGTCGCCGATGTTGCAACGAGCAGCATCATGGCCGTCATTGCGAGTTGGAATAATTTCTTCATCTTGTTGTTTGTTAGGTTATTGATGATGCAAAGGTACAATTTAGCGGGCGAAAAACCAAAGAAAAAATGAGTTTTTTTTATCTCGGATAATTGAAGAACGCAGAGACGCGGAGACGCAAATATTTTTTTCTTTCTGGTTGTAAGCCATTGGGGTTCTTAAATCTCTGCGTCTCTGCGTCTTTGCGTTCTGAAATATTAAAGAATACCAAAAGATTTGTAAGATTTGGATAGATTTGTGAGATTTCTCGCCGAAGGCGGCGATTTTCAATTCTCGCCGTAGGCGACTAAAAAAGAAAGAGTGTCCTTCGGACAGAAATCTTACAAATCTTCACAAATCTAACAAATACGTTTAAAGAGGGTCTTATCACACAGTCTACAATTTGGGAACTCTTTGAAAAAAGAAAAGATTTGTAAGATTTGGACAGATTTCTTTTCAAAGAATTTCTGAAATCCGTCTTGTGTTTCAAACTTTATTTGTACCTTTGCAAACGGTAACAATCGAAGTGATATGAAGAAAATACTATTTCTCATCATGCTCATGACCTCAATGGGAACATGGGCACAGCAGGCCGACAGCCGGCAGGTGGTCTGCCTGGAAACCGATTCGGGCAACGTCAGCATTGCCCTTTACGACGAGACACCACAGCATCGCGACAACTTCCTGAAGCTCGTCGGCGAAGGGTTCTACGACGGAGTGTTGTTCCATCGCGTCATCAACCGCTTTATGGTGCAGACGGGCGACAGCCTCTCGCGCCACGCCGCTCCGGGACAGGAGCTGGGCGACGGGTTCTACGAGACCTACCAGCTGCCGGCAGAGTTCCGTTTCCCGCAGCTCTTCCACAAGCGGGGCGCCGTGGCAGCAGCGCGCGAGGGCGACGATATCAACCCCGAGCGGCAGTCGTCGATGTGTCAGTTCTATATCGTCACGGGCCATCGCTATTCGCCCAATGCCCTCGACGATGTGGAAGAGCGCGTCTCGCAGGCCACCCACGACATCTTCCGCTTCCCACCCGAGGTGCGCGAGGCCTATCAACAAGTGGGCGGAGCGCCTCATCTCGACACACAGTACACCGTATTCGGTGAGGTCATCGAAGGCATGGACGTCGTCGACCGCATCCAGCGTGCCGCCACCGACGACAACGCTCGTCCGTTGCAGGACATCCGCATCCGGAGAGCTTACGTGATGACGAAGTAGTAGAACATGCGCTACGTCGACGTTATCCTGCCACTTCCCCTTGAGGGACTCTTCACCTACTCGCTGCCCGACGGCTTGCAGGTGGAGGCAGGGGCGCGTGTGCTCGTTCCGCTGGCGAAGACGAAGAAATATGTCGCCCTGGCAGTACGTGTCCACGACCAGCGTCCCGACTTCGACGTGCGCCCCGTCGAAGAGGTGCTCGACGCGAAGCCCATCGTGACCAGCCGCCAGATAGCACTCTGGCAATGGATAGCCGACTACTACCTCTCGCCCCTCGGCGAGGTGTACAATGCCGCTCTGCCACTGGGACTGAAGGTGCGCGACGGCTACCGTCCGAAGACGGAGACCTTCGTCACCTTGCCCGAGGCGATGCGCTCGGAGCGGATGCTCCACATCGCCTTGGATATGCTCAGCCGCTCGCCCAAGCAGCTGAAGGTTTTCACCACCTTCCTCGATATGGTTCTTACTTCGAGGTACGAGGTGCGAGGTACGAGGTACGAGAATAGTTTGGTGGAAGGCGAAGACGGTAATCTCGCACCTCGTACCTCGCACCTCGCACCTCGAGAAGACAGTAATCTCGCACCTCGCACCTCGTACCTCGTACCTCGAGATCTTTCCGTCTCGCGCGACGAGCTGATGAACACGGCACACTGCACATCGGCGATTGTCAAGCAGCTCATCGACAAGCAGTTCCTCACAACCTATCAGAAGGAGGTGAGCCGCATCAATACCACTCTTGATACCACTCTCTCACCAGGTAACCATCATCACCCATCACCCCTCAGCCCCGCACAGCAGGATGCCTACAACAGCATCGTCCTCCAGTGGATGAGCAAGCCCGTGGTGCTGCTGCATGGCGTCACCTCCAGCGGTAAGACAGAGATTTACATCCACCTAATCCAGCAGGCCATCGAGCGGGGCGAACAGGTGCTCTACCTCTTGCCGGAGATAGCCCTCACCGTCCAGATGCGCGAACGGCTGCAACGGGTGTTCGGCAGCAGGCTGGGCATCTATCACTCGAAATACTCCGATGCCGAACGCGTCGAGATATGGCACAAGCAACTGTCGGCAAAACCCTACGACATCATCCTCGGAGCACGCTCGGCCGTCTTCCTGCCCTTCCAGCGTCTCGGACTCGTCATCGTCGACGAAGAGCACGAGACGAGCTTCAAGCAGCAAGACCCCGCCCCGCGCTATCATGCCCGCAGCGTGGCGCTCGTCCTTGCCCGCCAGTTTGGTGCAAAGACATTGTTAGGGACGGCCACACCCAGTGCCGAAACCTATTATAATGCCTCCCCCCACCTTCACCCTGTCCTCACCCCGGGGGAGAGCTCATCCACTCCCCCCTCCTGTGAGGGTAGGGTGCAGGCCGGGGGAGGTCCCAAATACGGCTACGTCGCCCTGACACAACGCTATCAGGACATCGAGCTTCCCGAGATACAGATTGTCGACATCAAAGACCTCAGGCGGCGCAAGATGATGTCGGGCGTATTCTCGCCCACACTCCTCGTCGCCATGCGGCAGGCCTTCGAACGGCACGAACAGGTCATCCTCTTCCAAAACCGCCGTGGCTTCGCGCCCATGATAGAGTGTCCCACCTGCGGATGGGTGCCCCATTGCACCAACTGCGACGTCTCGCTCACCTATCACAAAGCGCTCAACATGCTCACCTGCCACTATTGCGGCTTCACCTACCGCGTGCCCGACCGCTGTCCCAACTGCGAGAGCGAGGATCTGCGCGGACGCGGCTTCGGAACGGAGAAGATAGAAGACCAGCTGATGGAGCTGTTCCCCGACATCCGCGTGGCACGCATGGACCTTGACTCCACCCGCTCGCGACAAGCCTACGAACGCATCATCAACGACTTCTCCAACCACCGCACCGACGTGCTCGTCGGCACACAGATGGTCACCAAGGGGCTCGACTTCGACAACGTCTCCGTCGTGGGCATCCTCAACGCCGATGCCATGCTCAACATGCCCGACTTCCGAGCCTACGAGCTGGCCTTCACGATGATGGCACAGGTGGCAGGACGTGCCGGACGGAAACATCGCCGCGGACTGGTACTCCTGCAGACGAAGAATCCCGACCACGAGATCGTCCGTCAGCTCGTGGCCAACGATGTCAACGGATTCTACCAGAACCTCATGGAAGAGCGCCAGGCCTTCCGCTATCCACCCTTCAGCCGCCTGGTCTACGTCTATCTCAAGCATCGCGACGAGCAGCTGCTCAACACGGCTGCCATCGAGATGGCATCGCGGCTCCGTCAGCTCTTCTCGACGCGTGTACTCGGACCCGACAAGCCTGCCGTGGCACGGGTGAAGACGCTCTTCATCCGCAAGATTGTCCTGAAGTTAGAGCTCTCCCTCAATGTCGTGCAGGTGAGGCAGTGTCTGCGCGAAGTGCAGCGGCAGTTGCTCGCCGACAAGCGCTACAACGCCCTTCAGGTCTACTACGACGTCGACCCGCTATAATCGAGGCAGGCACCCAGCGCCAAACCCCGAAAACATGAAGGAATCTCCCTATGCGCTAATGTAGGAGGTCAGTTTATTGTTAGATTTGTGAAGATATTCTTAAATTATCCGAGCTATTCATGAGGAGTCGCTTCGATCCTAAATTCCGCAGCACTTTAGGCATAACTTTTCCAATATACATACCAGCGGCATTGTAATCAGTGAACTGTTATGTGATCGGCTACTGAATCAATGTCCTAAGATATATTATTTCAGATTCCTCACCAGAGCATTTAACCATGGCCTTAAATCTATTAGTATATTTGGAATACCACAGAATGCTCAAAGTCGCGTTATATTGATAATTGTTAGAAATAACTGTTATCCTTTTGTCCTGCCCCGAAAAAAACCATCTACCTTCCATTATTAACGAAGACTGAACATTATCCTCAATCTCACAACTCCCATCAGATTTGAACCAATAACTTATCTTACGAGAATGTAAGTTCTGTCCATTATAATTTACAGCTTCCCACATTCCAACAAAATCCGTACTCTCAATAGAAATGTCGTTGGATTCTTTATTGCAAGATACGTTAATCACCATCAGCAATAATACAGCTGATATTATAATACAGAAGAGACTATACTTTTTCATTTAAGTATACCTTAATTCCGCAGCACTTTAGTTTAACTTTGTTATAAGTTCCTGAGCAACAAAAAGTTCTTGCTGGGGCAAGCGGCAGAGCCGAGCGGCCCAGGATTTTGTCATGTCAGATTTTTCACTTACCTTAGTGCTGCATTTAAAGACGAGCAAAAATCATCAATGACGTGGCAAAGGTACAACAAAAATCTGAGAAAATCACCGCTTTGGCGGAATATTTTTCGTTTTGGACAAATTCGACTCTATTCTGTCCTCTGTGATAGACTCACACTTAGGACTTCGCAGCACTCTGATTGGCTATCTGGAGAATCGCGACGGCAACTGTAACGTGCGCTTCAAGCAGGCAGAGACTCACCGCCGTTTCTTCGAGATGATGAGCTCGTTCGGCATTCATGTCAAGCGTTTCTAAGCCTAGAGTCAGACACAATCGTCACAAGCAAAGGGCTAAATCTGACACTCGAAAAATTATCTGCGGATTTTAGGATATTATTTATTATGGTTCCAAGCGTCTTTGCGTTCAAGAAGAAAAGAATGCCGCCAGCACCTCCCGGTGCCAGCGGCTGGATTTTTTTGGGGGGT
>JAGBLC010000041.1 GCA_017635615.1 Prevotella sp. | reverse complement strand
GCCGACGAGATGATGCCTCCGCGCGCCAACAGCCAGCACACCACGGGTATCTCGAAGACCAGTGCCAGACTGAGGCTCAGCGAGAGCAGCGTGCCGATGTACGACTCTACGGAGATGAGATTCTGCAGTTCGTCGCTCACCTGATAGGTGCCGAGAAAGCGGAAAGTGAGCGGGAAGACGATAAAATAGCTGAACAGCAGTCCGACGATGAACATCAGCGTTCCGGAAAAGACACCCCGATAGAGCAGTCGGCGCTCGTTGCTGTAGAGGGCGGGAAGCACAAAGAGCAGAATCTGCCACAAGGCGAAAGGCGTTGCGGCCAGCAGTCCGACGAAGAAGGACGCCTTGACGTGTAGCAGGAACTGCCGCGACAGACCGGTGTTGATGAGCTGGACGCTGAAGTCTTCCAGTCCGCTGCCGCCCAGCTTTTGGCTCAGCTGCTCCAGCCATCGATAGGTGATGAAGTCGGCATTCTTTGGAGCCATCACCACCGCAAACACCTCGTCCTTGAAAAAGAAAGCCACGACAGACAACACCACCCACACCACGAGGATGCGGATGATATAGCTGCGCAGCACGTCGAGATGGTCCCAGAAGGTCATGGGATAGCGGAGTGAGGGTTAAGCGTTAGGGGTGGTTTTACCCTTTTCGTCGTCCGGCTCCACTTCTTTCATGCCGTCCTTGAAGCTCTTCACACCTTTCCCCAAGCCCTTCATCAGCTCGGGAATCTTCCTGCCACCGAAGAAAAGCAGCACGACAAGGGCGATGAGCAGAATTTCTTGCGTTCCTATTCCAAACATCTTTGATATTTACGATTTGACGATTTACGATTTACTATTTAATTACGATTTGGCAATTTACGATTTACTATTTATTTGCGATTTGACGATTTACGATTTACTAATTAGTTGCAAATGTACGAAAAAAGTTCGGATGCGGCAATTTTTCTTTCAAATAATTTTCATATTTCGTGCAAAATGACTAACTTCGCGGCAAAAATCAAGTATCATCATGCGAAAAGCGACGACACCATGAACTGGCAACAACTCATCTCAAACAAGCGGTTGGGACAGGAGAACCGCCCTCCCACCCACCACGACGCACGATCGGAATTCAAGCGCGACTACGACCGACTGATCTTCTCGGCCCCGTTCCGGCGCATGCAGAACAAGACACAGGTGTTCCCCCTGCCGGGAAGCGTATTCGTTCACAACCGTCTGACCCACTCTTTAGAGGTGGCCAGCGTGGGCATGTCGTTGGGCAACGATGTCGCCAAGGCACTCATCAATGCCAATCCCGAGTTGGCCGACACGTTCCTTCCGCAGATAGGCACCATCGTCAGCACGGCCTGTCTGGCTCATGATATGGGCAATCCGCCTTTTGGGCACAGCGGCGAGAAGGCCATCCAGACCTACTTCACCGAAGGGAAGGGCAGCTTTCTGAGAGAGCTCGTGTCCGACTCGTTCTGGAACGACATCACCCATTTCGAAGGCAATGCCTATGCTTTCCGCCTGCTGACCCACCGCTTCAAGGGGCGTCGCGACGGCGGCTTCGTCATGACCTACGCCACGTTGGCCAGCATCGTGAAGTATCCGTTCGCCTCAGCAGCCGCTTCGCGTAAGGGGAAGTTCGGCTTCTTTGCCTCCGAGCAGGACATCTATGAGCGTATCGCCACCGAACTGGGCATCTGTCGGCTTTCGGCCGCCGACGAACCGCTACGCTATGCACGCCATCCGCTGGTGTTCCTCGTAGAGGCCGCCGATGATATCTGCTACGAGATTATGGACATCGAGGATGCCCACAAGCTGCGCATTCTCACCTATGACGATACGCGCGAGCTGTTGCTCGGCTTCTTCGACGATGGCATGAAGGCCGCCATCCTGAAGCGTATCGACGACGAAGGTATCACCGATGACAACGAGAAGGTGGTCTACATGCGGGCCAGCGTCATCGGTCTGCTGGAGAGTCTTTGTGTGCGCACCTTTGTAGAGCATGAAGATGAAATACTGGCAGGAACATTCTCCGACAGCCTGATTAAGCATATACCGGAGCGCGAGCGGAAAGCTTACGAACAATGTGCGAAGCTCTCCGTCAGGAAAATCTATCAGAGCAAGCCCGTGCTCGACGTGGAGTTGTCGGGCTATCGGATTTTGGAGACGTTGATGGACGTGATGATCGATGCGGTCTATCATCCCAAGCGCTATTACAGTCAGCAACTGATGATGCGCGTCAGCAGTCAGTACGACATCGACAGTACCGACCTGCAGACACGCATCATGGCTGTCATCGACTATATTTGCGGCATGACCGATGTCTATGCCCTGGATATCTATCAGAAGATCAATGGCATCTCGCTGCCAATAGTATAAAGAATTAGGAGTTAGGAATGCCATTATCAATTCCCAACTCCTAATTCTGACTTCTAATTCCTGACTCAACCAAACTTGATGGTTCCGCTGACGGGCTCGCGCTTCTCGGCATCGACGGTCTTAAGGGCACCGGCTGCCTTGTTGCGTATCTCGTCGAGCTGCTGGCGCGTACGCTTGTAGGTGGGCGTCTGTTCGACATCGCTGATGACATCGTCGTTGTCGAGGTCTTCCTGTCGGAAGATGAAGATGTGCGGCCGACGCTTATATTGCGTGCTGCTGCCGTCCTTGCCGTAGTAGCGGTTGCGGCGGTCGAGACGCTCTGCGGCCTTCTCTTCCTCGGCGGCCAGACGGTCGGCCTCTTCCTGCGTACGCTTCGAGAAGTGGGCACTCATGCCGTCGACATCCTTGATTCCGAAGCCAGTGGCCAGGATGGTCACCTTCACCTTGTCGCCCATTTCGGGATCGGTAGCCAGTCCCCACTTGATTTCGAAGTCGCTGCCGAACTTGCCCATGAAGTCGTTGACGTCGTTCATCTCCTCCATCATCAGTCCCTGCTTGCTCTGGTTGTCCGAGCAGAAGGTGATGGAGAGCAGGATGCGCTTCGAGTTGAACACGTCGTTGTCGTTGAGCAGCGGTGAGTTCAGCGCGTCGTCGATGGCTTTCTTGACGCGGCCTTCACCCTCTCCGTAGCCTGTCGACATGATGGCCACGCCACCATCCTTGAGTACCGTCTTGACATCGTTGAAGTCGAGGTTGATGAGTCCGTGCACGGTGATAATCTCGGCTATCGACTTGGCTGCCACCGAGAGTGTGTCGTCGGCCTTGCCAAAAGCGTCGAGAACGGTCAGCTCGGGATAGATCTGGCGCAGCCTTTCGTTGTTGATGACGAGCAGTGCGTCGACATGTTTCGACATCTCTTCCACACCGTCGAGGGCCTGGTCGATCTTCTTCGGACCCTCGAAGCGGAAGGGAATGGTGACGATACCGACGGTAAGGATGCCCAGTTCTTTCGACACCTGAGCAATGACAGGAGCCGCACCGGTACCCGTTCCGCCACCCATGCCGGCCGTGATGAATGCCATCTTCGTGCCGTCGCTGAGCATGTTGCGCACGTCTTCGATGCTCTCAAGGGCTGCCTGACGGGCCCGTTCGGGCTTGTTGCCGGCACCGAGTCCCTCCTTGCCGAGCTGCAGATGGACAGGCACGGGAGAGTCGTTGAGCGCCTGGTTGTCGGTGTTGCACAAGACGAATGTCACGTCGTGGATGCCTTCGCGGTACATGTGGTTGACGGCATTGCCGCCACCGCCGCCTACACCAATCACTTTGATGATGCTATTATCCTTTTCGGGCTCGCCGAAGTCGAGGATATCTATGCTGTTGTCTTCTTTCATTGTTATGTGGATTTGTTGGAATGGTTGGGATTATTTTGTGGGATTTGTTGCGATTTGTTGGGATACGGTGATGCAGTAGGAAGACAAAGGCTTGCGCCTACTCGTCTTCGGTGATGGCATCGCCAACCAGTTTCTTCACCTTGCCCCAGATTTTCTTGAAGCCGCTGTTCTCCTTGCGCTTCTTTCGTTCGGCTTCCTCCAGCTCGCGCTGACGGCGTTCGGCCTCTTCTATCTCGCGCTGGCGCTGTGCCTCTTCTTCCTCCTCCTTGCGGCGGCGTTCTTCTTCAGCCTTCTGCTTCTCGGCTTCCGTGATGACCACGCCCGGCTCTATCTCGTTGGGCTTGCGCGGTTCGCGCGTCTGTGCTGCCTGTTGGCTGTTGGCCGCTGGGTGTTGGTTGTTGAAGAGGTCGCCGTTGATTTCCTGTCCGGCGCAGTTCATGTCGCCCTTGGCCAACAGTCCGAGCACGGTGTTCATCATGCCGTTCTGCGCGTTGATGAGCGGGTCCTTGGCCGAGATGCTCTGTTGTACAAAGCGTGCGATGCGTATCTTTTCTACATGCGTGCGGTTGCGGAAAGCCGTCTCGATGTTCTTCAGGTTGGCACCGCCGCCCGTGAGGATGATGCCGCCGAGCAGCCGATCGACATATTCGGAGGGCACTTGGAACCAAACATTCTCGATGATTTCCTCTATGCGGCCTTCGACAATCTCGATAAACTTACGGCTTTCGACAGAGCGTTCGCCGTCGATGCTGAGCATGAGCGAGTTGTCGATGTCGCTGTTGTCTGTCCAGGCGCTGGCATATTTCAGCTTCATCTCCTCGGCCTGGCTTTCTTCCATCTGCAGCGAGGCGATGTCCTTGGTGATGTTGTTGCTGCCCAAGGGGATGACGGCCAGATGGCGCAGGATGTTCTTGTAGTAGACGCTCACCGTGGTGGTGTCGGCTCCCATGTCGACCAGAGCGCATCCCGAGCGCTTCTCGGCATCGGTGAGGACGCTATCGGCAAGGGCCAACGGAGCCAGGTACATCTCAGCGATGGCCACCTCTGCGATGTCGAAGCACTTGTTGAGCTTGCGGTAGAACTCCTTGCGCCAGAGGATGTTGAGGAAGTTGCCCTCCAGACGGGTGCACTGTATGCCCACCGGATCGATCTGGTATTGGTTGTCCACCTTATACTCTTGTGTGGCAGCATCAAGTATCTCCTGCTCCTGATAGCTCATGTTGCGGTTGGCATCCATCAGCTCGTTGACCATCTCTTGCGTGACGATGGTGTCGGCCGGAAGGTTCTTGACGATAACGTTCTTGTTGCTGCAAATCGACTGTCCGCCTACGCCAACGTAGACGTGTACGATGCTTGTCTTGAGTTGAGTGGTGAGGCGCTTGACGATGTTGGTGATGCATTGCGCCGTCTTGTCGATGTTGTAAATCACTCCCTTGCGGATGAACGAACTGGAGTCTTCCTTGACGACAGCCAAGATGGAGATGCTCCCATCCATGTTCTTCTTACCCGCAACACCGGTCATCTTGGATGATCCCAGTTCGATTGCTACGATAAATTCCTTTGGTGCCATACGCTATACTGTTTTTTGTTTGTTATTCTGTTGTTGTTTGTGGTTGTCCGGAGGGTTCTTGTGTTGCTGTCTGGGCCGGCTCGGGTGTGGCGGGTTGCTCGCTCACGGGTGCCGGGGCTGGTTTTGGCGCTATTTCTTTCACGTTCTTCTTGCAGATAATCTGATTGTCGAACTCAAGGCTGATATAGTGGTATTTGTTCCATCCTGCCTGGCTCAGTCCGTAGCGGTAGAACTTCTCGAGCCTTGTGAGCTTTGCCATGAGGAAGTCATTGACGGCTGTCTTGCGCTTGGCCATATCGCTTTCGTGGGGCAGATAGCCGATGAAGACAACATGGTCGCCCACTCTGGGCACCAGTTCTACACCTTGGTCGGGAAGAACATTGATTTGTACAATCTGGTTCTTCCACAGCTCGTCGTTCATGATAGACGTGGCGAGATGGGTCAGATAGCCACAGGCAAAGCTCTCCGTGATGTTTCCGGTGGCAATGATGAGGTCGCTGACATACTTCGAGTTGGGCATGATGCCGCCCTTCTCGTCGACGTAGTAGTCGCTGCCGGTGTCGTTCTTGATGCGCAGTACCGGCAGGCGCTGTGTGATGCTGATGTTGACATGGCCGTCTTGCGTCTTGTAGCATTCGGCCGTCTTGACGAACGAGCTGGTCATCAGTGTCTCCTCGATGGTGCGAGGATTGATGTCTGTCATGTGCATCTTGACGGGATAGAGTCCCTTACGCTGGAGGATGCGCTTGATTTCCTGTGCACTGAGGAAACCGTTGGTGTTCTCGTCGGCCACGACGATGTTCACGTTGGTGCACACTTTGACCGTCTCGTCCGGACGGTTGAACGAGGTCATCGCCATGCCGAGATAAACAGCCAGCAGAATGTCGATACAGGCGATGATGGTCTTTTTCCAATTGATGTGCAACTTCATGATTCTTCCTTTTTTTACGAGAAGGTGATATTTTGTTGTTTTATACTTTTCTGTTATTGCGAGCAATACTTCTTGCGCAGCACTTCTTCCATCTCCGGCACCATGTTGTCGAGGTCGCCGGCACCGAGCACGACAAGCACTTCGAAGTCGTGGTCGCGTACATATTGCAGGGCATCGGCCTTACGAATGATTTCTTTTTCCACGCCTGGTTTCAGGTTGTCGTAGATCAGCTGCGACGTGATGCCGGGAATGGGTTCTTCGCGGGCTGGGTATATCTCGGTGAGCACGACGTGGTCGAGCAGACTCAGACTGTCGGCAAAGTCGCGATAGAAGTCGCGTGTGCGGCTATAGAGGTGTGGCTGGAACATCACGGTGATGCGGCGGTTGCGGTAGAGTTCGCGGATGCTCCGTGCACTTTGGAAGATTTCCTTCGGGTGGTGGGCATAATCGCTGAGGAAAACAATGCGGTCGGTCTTGATCTTGAAGTCGAAACGTCGCTCCACACCGTGGTAGGTGAGCATGCCGTAGCGCAGTTCTTCGGCGGTGCAGCCATTCAGCTGGGCCATGGCCATGGCAGCGATGGCATTTTCGATGTTGATAGGGACGGGTTGCCCGAGCCGTATGTTGTTGATGCGTTCGATGGGGGAGACGAGGTCGAACGTGATTTCTCCGTCTTCAATGAGAATGTTTTCGGCGTGGAAGTCGCCTTTGTCTTGACTGTATTCGTATGTCCGCACGTCATTGCCCACGGCTGGCTTCACCTTTAAGTCGGTATGGATGACGAGGGCTCCGCCGGGTTGGATGAGCGTCGTGTAGTGGCGGAAGCTCTCGAGGTAGGCCTCTTCGGTGCCGTAGATGTCGAGATGGTCGGGGTCGGTGCTTGTGATGACCGTCATCCACGGACGGAGCCAGTGGAAGCTGCGGTCGAACTCGTCGGCCTCGATGACAACGTATGGACTCTCGTCGCTCAGGATGTAGTTGGTGCCATAGTTCTTCGAAATACCCCCGAGAAACGCGTTGCAGTCGAGGTGCGACTGGTGCATGATGTGGGCGCACATGGCAGAGGTCGTCGTCTTGCCATGTGTTCCGGCAAAGCACAATGCCCGCTGGCTGCGTGAGAGCATGCCTAACACCTGGGCGCGTTTCTCCACGTCGAAGCCTTGCTCCCGGAACCATTGCACCTCTTGATGTTGTGCAGGCACGGCCGGTGTGTAGACCACCAAGGTGTGGTCCTTGTTTTGGCATATATGGGGTATATCAGCGATGTTCTCCGTGTAGTGTATCAGTACGCCTTCCTTCTCGAGCTGGCGGGTGAGCACCGATGGCGTCTTGTCATAGCCGGCCACCACCATTCCCTTCTTGAGGAAAAAGCGGGCGATGGCACTCATGCCGATGCCTCCGACACCGATGAAGTACACACTCTTTATATCTTTCAGTTCCATTTGCTTCTTTCGGGATTGTTGGGTTGAAATCTATGGTGTTTTAGGGACTTATTTCGATTTTGCCATGCGAATGACTTCGTCGGCAATGATAGAGGCGGAATTGGGCAGGGCCAATTTCAGAATGTTCTCGTGAAGTGAGCGGAGCTTATCCTCGTCGGCAACAGTCTGCAGAGCCAGTGTGATGACCTCTTGTGGGGCGTCGGCATCCCTCACGTAGAGGGCGGCCTGGCGGTTGACCAAAGCCATCGCATTCTTCGTCTGGTGGTCTTCGGCCACGTTGGGCGACGGGACAAGGATGACGGGAGTGCCCAGCAGGCAGAACTCTGAGATGCTGCTTGCACCGGCTCGACTGATTACCAAGTTGGCTGCACGGTAGGCTACCCCCATGTCGGCGATGAAGTCCATGATGCGTAATGAAGGTATCGGCTCGTACTGCTTCATCTCGTCGAGGATGGAAGCGTGATAGTACTTGCCGGTCTGCCATACCACCTGTACGTCGCTCTGACGTATCTCGTCGAGATGTTGCAGCACACTCTCGTTCATCGTACGTGCCCCCAACGATCCTCCGACAATGAGAATGGTCTTCTTGTCGGGGTCGAGTCCCATCTGTTTCCGTGCCTCCTCGGGGCTCATCTTCGTGTCTAAGAGGGCCTGTCTGACGGGATTGCCGGTCATGATGATTTTCTCTTTTGGGAAGAATCGCTCCATTCCCTCGTAAGCCACGCATATCTTCTGTGCCTTCTTGGCCAGCAGCTTGTTGGTTACACCGGCATAGGAGTTCTGCTCTTGAATGAGACAAGGAATGCCCATTGCCGCGCATTTGTTGAGTGTTGGTCCGCTGGCATAGCCACCAACACCGACGGCCACCATGGGACGGAACTGGCGGATAATCTGTTTGGCCATGCGCTGACTCTTCCATATCTTGTAGAGCACCTTCACACTCTTGAGCAGGTTCTTGCGGTCGAAGCCCTGGATGGGCAGTCCCTTTATCTCATAGCCTGCAGCCGGAACACGCTGCATCTCCATGCGGCCCTCAGCTCCCACAAAGAGAATCTTGGCATCGGGACACTTCTCACGGATGGCATTGGCGATGGAGATGGCGGGAAAGATGTGGCCTCCTGTGCCGCCTCCGCTGATGATGACTCTTAATTCGTTGTTCATAATCTGATACCTTATTATCTATATGATGCCGTAGCGACGGCGAGTTTTCCTTTTTTCCTTGTTTCGGGTTCTTCCTTGCGCTTTGCCGTATAGCTGACACTGAGGATGACGCCGATGTAAATGCAGTTGACGATGGTGCTTGTCCCGCCCTTGCTGACCAGTGGCAGCGGTTGTCCGGTGACGGGAGCTAACCCCACGGCGACGCACATGTTGAACATGGCCTGCGTTACCAAGAGCAGCGCGAAGCCCATGATGAGCAGAGCGGGGAATGCGTTGGCACATCGATTAGCGATGGTTGCCGTTCGGAAGAGCAGTACGATGTAGAGCAGACAGACCACGAAGGCACCCACGATGCCCATCTCTTCGATGATGATGGCATAGATAAAGTCGGAGAAAGCCTGCGACAGGAAGTCGCGTTCGACAGAGTTGCCCGGGCCCTTCCCGATGACATTCGACGAGGCGATGGCAATGTTGGCGTGTGCTGTCTGTGCATCCTTGTCGAGGTCGACCTCTTCTGGCGGAATCTCACGGAAGTCGAGGAACTTCTCGATGCGTGCCTTCCATGTGTCGAAGCGGTGGAACACTTTCGCCAATGCACTCTTCTGTTGTTCGGCATCGACCTGTTCGGTCAGCACCATCTTGTCGTTGGCCGTCATTTGCTTGTCTTCAGAATGGCCTAAGAGCATGATGGTCGACAGTCCTATCACTGCCGCCAATATCAGGATTCCAACAGTCCGCAGGAGCTGCTTCTTGGGAACACGTCCGATAAACATCATGATGAGTATCGTCAGGAAGAGCAGGCCTGCAGTGGAGAGATTCTCGATGCCGATAAGGAAGAGGATGGGTAGTGATACAATCATGATATATTTAAAAGCATGGCGATCGGCTCCGTCGACGGTCTGCATGGCGCTCAGAATCTGCGCCTCGGCCAGGATGACGGCTCCCTTCGCCAGTTCGGAAGGCTGAAACTGTATGCCAAAGAGCCCTATCCATCGCTGTGCACCGTTGGTAGACTGTCCTACGATAAGCACAGCTATGAGCATGAGCAGCGAGAAGAGCAAGGCAAAGGGCGTGACGAGCTTGAAATATTTGCACTTCACGTTCATCGTCACAATCATGAAGGCAGTACCCACCACGAGCAACAACGTGTGGTAGAGCATCGGCTTGAAGTAACTGCCGCCCTTGTATGTCAGTCCGCTCGAAGCGCTAAACACCTCGATGATGCTGATGATGCAGAGTATCAGGAAGACGGCCCAGATGATGCCGTCGCCCTTGATTTTCAGCTTTCCTAACTTGTCGAACATATATTACATTCGTTTTTTTTGTTACGTTCGAATATTTTATTACTTCACTTTACAGACTGCGTGCTATCTGCTTGAACTGTTCGCCGCGGTCTTCCATGTTCTTGAACAGGTCGAAGCTGGCACAGCAAGGCGACAGCAGGACAGTCATTCCCGGCTGTGCCAGTTCGTAGCAAGCGTCCATGCACTCACGCATCGAATGGGTGTCGCGTACGGGAAGTCCGAGACTGTCGAAGTTGTCGTGCAGTTTCTTGTTGTCCGCTCCGAGGTAGACGATGGCTGCACACTTCTCTTTGACGAGCGGCTTGATGGGCTCGTAGTCGTTGCCTTTGTCCTTGCCGCCGATGATGAGGATGGTGGGCTGTCGCATGCTTTCCAGAGCATACCAGCAGGCATCGACATTGGTTGCCTTTGAATCGTTGATGTAGGTAACGCCACCCACGGTGCAAACCTTCTCCAAACGATGTTCCACACCGGGGAAGTCGCCCAGGCACTTGCGGATAATGTCGCTCTTGATGCCGCTCACATTGGCGGCCAAGCCAGCAGCCAGCGAGTTGTAGATATTGTGTTTGCCCGTCAGCGAGAGGGATTCCTGCTCCATGTTGAAGGGTGTGGGCACCTCCAGCTTGTATTGTCCTTCCTCAATATAGGCGATGCTGCCACGCTCTTTCAGTTCGCTGAAGGGCAGCATCATTGAAGCGATATGGTATTTCTCCAGCTCGCGACGGATGATGGGATCGTCGTTCCAGTAGATAAATGCGTCGTCGCTTGTCTGATTCTGTACAATGCGCATCTTGGCATCGACATACTCCTGCATGTTGTTGTGGTAGCGGTCGAGATGGTCGGGTGTGATGTTGAGCAGCACGGCGACGTTGGCGCGGAAGTCGTACATGTTGTCCAACTGGAACGAGCTGAGTTCGATGACGTAGTAGTCGTGCGGATCTTCGGCTACCTGCAAGGCCAGCGAGCGTCCGATATTGCCGGCCAGACCGACATCGTAGCCGGCATTCTTGAAGATGTGGAAGATGAGCGACGTGGTCGTTGTCTTGCCATTGGAGCCAGTGATGCAGATCATCTTCGAATGAGTGTATCGTCCGGCAAACTCTATCTCGCTGATGATGTGCGTGCCCCGAGCGATGAGCTTCTGCACCATAGGAGCCTCATCAGGAATGCCCGGACTCTTGACCACCTCGTCGGCATCGAGGATTCGCTCCTCTGTATGATGCCCTTCCTCCCACTCGATGTGGTGGTCGTCAAGCAGTTTCTTATACTTGTCCTTGATGGTTCCCATGTCCGAAACGAACACTTCGAACCCTTCCTTCTTGGCCAGAACGGCAGCTCCTGCACCGCTCTCGGCTGCTCCTAACACAACTATCTTGCTCATATATTGTATGCTTTATCTGATTTTCAATGTAATGATGGTCATGGCCGCCAGGATGATGGTGACAATCCAGAAGCGGAACGTGATCTTTGATTCGTGAAACTGTCGCTCGGGCCATCCGCGCAGCAGGTATCGGCTGGTCTGGTCGAGCTGCGAGTCGAGCTTGCGGAAATTGTCGTGGATGGGCGTTGCGCGGAATACACGCACCCGCTGTCCTTTATGCTTGTACCATTTGAACACCTGAGTCTGGATAATGACGCTCAGACTCTCAACGAAGAAGATGCCACAGAGAATGGGCAAAAGCAGCTCCTTGTGGATGATGACGGCTACCACGCCGATGATGCCGCCGATGGTGAGCGACCCCGTGTCGCCCATGAACACCTGTGCCGGGTAGGCGTTGTACCACAGGAAGCCAATCATGGCCCCCACGAAGGCGCAGAGGAACACCACGAGCTCTTGTGAGCCGGGTATGAACATGATGTCAAAATAGGATGCGTAGCCCGAGTGCGACGAGACGTATGCCAGGATGCCCAAGGCCACACCGATGACGGCCGCGTTGCCAGCACACATGCCGTCCATTCCGTCGTTGAGGTTGGCACCGTTGCTCACGGCAGTCACCACGAGAATGGTCATCAGCACGAAGAGTACCCAACCGGCAGCCACCTTATGTTTTCCGCAGAACGACATCACCTCCGAATAGTCGAGGTTGTGGTTCTTGATGAAGGGTATTGTCGTCTTGAGCGACTTGTGGGCCGTCGGTTCGTGTCGCACCACCTGTTCGGTATTGTCCGACTGTTGGATGCTGATGTTCTCGCGCATCACGGCATCCGGACTCAGATAGAGCACGATGCCAACGATGAAGCCGATGCTCACCTGCCCGAAAATCTTCCATTTGCCCTTCAGTCCTTCCTTGTTCTTACGGAAAATCTTGATATAGTCGTCGAGGAATCCGAGGAATCCGAGCCACAGCGTGGTGATGATCATCAAGATGATGTAGATGTTGCGCATACGTCCCAAGAGCAGCACGGGTACCAGAATGGACACGATGATGATGATGCCGCCCATCGTCGGTACGCCTTTCTTGGCTGTTCCGAAGGGGTCGATGCTGGCATCGCGTGCCGTTTCGGAAATCTTGCGACGCTTCATGTATTTGATGAAGCGCTCGCCGAACCATGCCGAGATGAGCAGCGAGAGGATGAGCGTGAGCAGTGCGCGGAACGAGATGTACTGCCACATGCGTGCTCCCGGTATGTTGAATTGCTCTAAGAATCTGAACAGATAGTATAGCATCTTGTTTGATTTACGATTTGACGATTTACTATTAACTATTTACAATTAATTCACTTGCGATTTGTTATGAGGCCTGGTGCAAGCTTCTATACGTTGCCGAAGCACTCCCGGAGCACTTCCTTGTCGTCGAAGTGGTGTTTCACACCTTGTATCTCTTGATAGTCCTCGTGGCCCTTGCCTGCAACGAGCACGACATCGCCCTTGCGGGCCATCATACAGGCTGTGCGGATGGCTTCGCGACGGTCGACGATGCTCACCACCTTCTTCATCTGCTGGCGGTCCAGCCCTGCCAGCATGTCGTTGATGATAGCCTGCGGATCCTCGTTGCGGGGATTGTCTGACGTGATGATGACCTTGTCGCTCTGCCTGACGGCCTCCTGTGCCATCAGCGGACGCTTGCCTTTGTCGCGGTTGCCGCCAGCCCCGCAGACGGTAATGACGCTGCCTTTTCCACCCAGCACCTCGTGGATGGCGCTCAGCACGTTGGCCAAGGCATCGGGAGTGTGGGCATAGTCGACGATGGCTGTGAAGCCTTCGGGCGCATGGAGTGGTTCCAGACGACCGCTGACGCTCTTCAGCGTGCTCATGGCTATCAGGACTTCTTCTGGTTTCTTGCCCAACATGATGGCCGTACCGTAGACGGCCAACAAGTTGCTCACGTTGAACTTTCCGATGAACTGCACACCCACCTCGCGTCCGTCTATCTCGAGGTACATACCTTCGAAGTGGCACTCCAGCAGGCGTGCACGGAAGTCGGCCATGGTGCGTGTGGAGTAGGTCTTGATGTCAGCCTTGCAGTTTTGCACCATCACCATGCCGTTCTTGTCGTCGATATTGGTGACGACGAAGGCCGACTTGGGGAGCGAGTCGAAGAACATCTTCTTCGCCTTCAGATAGTTCTCCACCGTCTTGTGATAGTCCATGTGGTCGCGGGTGAGGTTGGTGAAGATGCCGCCCGCAAACTGCAGTCCGCCGATGCGCCGCTGATGGATGGCATGGCTGGAGCACTCCATGAACGCATACTCGCATCCAGCCTCCACCATCCGAGCTAACAGAGCGTTGAGCTCTATCGGGTCGGGCGTGGTGTGGCTGGCAGGAACCGCTTCGTCCTCGATGTAGTTGCACACCGTGGAGAGCAGTCCGCAGCGATGTCCGAACTGTCGGAACATGTTGTACAGTAGGGTAGCGATGGTGGTCTTACCGTTCGTACCCGTCACACCAACCAGCTTGAGCCTCTTGGAAGGCTCGCCGTAGAACATTGTTGCCACTGGTCCGACGGCCTCTTCGGTCGACGGCACCTGGATGTAGGTGACGCCTTGCTTCCTTTCTTCCGGCATTACCTCACACAAAATGGCGGCAGCCCCCATCTTCAAAGCCTTGGGGATGAAGGCATGGCCGTCGGTCTGCGTGCCGCGCATCGCCACGAAGAGGTGTCCGGGCTGTATTTTCCGGCTGTCGATGTTGACACCCGTGATGTCGACGTCCAGCTTGCCCTCCGTGGCGAGGGGCTTGATGTTGCTAAGCAGTTGTTCCAACTTCATCATGACATTCTTGTTTAACTATATTCGGATCTTTGATACTTCAATGTTTATTTCAGTTTGAGCAGGCATATTTCCTTGCCGTTGCAAGCGCGTCCTGCAGGCAGGCTTTGGCTCACCACCTTGCCTCTTCCTTCAAGCTTCACGCGGATTCCCTTCTTCTCCATGAGGAAAACGGCATCGCGAGCTCCCATGCCCGCCACATCGGGAACGATGCCAGGCTTGGTCGAGTCGCTCTTTTCTATCTTCACGGCATTGCTTGTGAGCGAAGCCTTTCCCCAGATGGGGTTGC
>JAGBLC010000040.1 GCA_017635615.1 Prevotella sp. | reverse complement strand
CTTGTCGGCCTTGCCCGTCCAGGTGAGTGTCTTGGCCTCAGGATCGTTGACGATTCCCTCGGGGGCGGAGGTCACCGCTCCTGCGTAAGTTTCAGGATAGCTGAACACCACTTTCGTGATATTTGCGCCTTCAAGCGTCAGTGTGTTGTTTTTGTAGAGACGGACGTTCTCACCGTTGTCATAATACTTCGGATCGTTGGTACCTGTGCCTCTGCTAAAGGTCATCTTGAAGCCTTCAACCAAAGGTATCTCGCCCAGTGTCTCTGCGTTTTCGAAGCCCTGCTGATTGGCATACCAGGTAAAGGGGTTGCCTTCGAGCACCTGCTTGGCCTTGATGGTGTAGTTGAGCGTTATCTCGCCTACAGCCTGTCCGCCGGCGGTGATGGTGTTGGCCGGAATGACGAGCTGATACTCACCGGCATCGGTATAGCGAGCACCGTCGACATCCTCGAAGAAGGCCGTCTTGTTCTCCTCGCCGTCGGTATATCCGAAGAAGTAGCCAAACTCTTCGCCGTCTTTCTTCAGCACGATTTCAGCATCTTCCTTCACAGAAAGCTCCAGGTCGCCGAAGGTCAGCTCTACGGTAGAGAGCGCCTTCACCACTCCGGCAGCAGGCGAAGCCACCATGAGTGTCAGCGGGTCGACGGGAGGCTCCTCGCCCTTGATGGTGTAGCGGAAGACCATCTCGGGACTATAGGTTTCATAGTTGACGTTGAGTGCGCCATCCGAAACGATGAGCTCATACTCACCTGGTGTGGTGATGGCATTGTCGAAGTCGATGGTGTAAATACCAGGTGTCGAGAAGTCCTCATAAAGGGTGACAGGACCAAACTCTTCTTCCGTCTCGGTGTTGAAGAGATAGGCCTCAGCGAAGTAGTCGGAATAGATACCCTCAACATCCGAGAAGTCGAGCGTGAAGTGCTGCAAGCTCTCCACTTCGCCCTCAGCAGGCGTGATGCGTGCCTGATAGTTGTCGAATGGTCCTGCCGGCTGCGTTTCTGTTGTCACAAGAGTGACCTGAATGTTGTTGAGCTGGGTGTTACCACCGACGGTTACCACTACTTTCTGGGCATCGCCCGTCCATGTGTTCACGTCGAAGGCACCGATATCGGCTGTAGTAGCATCGTTCCACTTGCCGTTGTTGAACACCATCTTCTGGATGGTACTTCCAGCGGGAACCTCGAAAGTCATTGTTCCGCCATACACGCGCAGCTGGATACCATTGGAAGTAGACCAGAAACGATTCTCCGAGCCCTTGCCTTCCGGGTTTTGCGACGGTGCATTGGGATTGGGCGATACGGTCAGCGTAACGACGCCCTCGCTAAAAACTTTGTCCGACGTGATGTCGCCGTCTGTTGAACTAGATGATGATACTGGGTTCGTTGCAGGGTCGAGCGCATTAAAGTCGAACGCGACAGTCGTCTCGTTCTGCGCATAGCCCAACACGGCCATGAGTAGCATCACGAACATGAAAGTCAATTTTTTCATAAGCGTTGCATTTTTACATTAAACATTTAGAGTGATTATTCGTCGTTTTGTTATAATTTGGCCACAAAGATACGAATAAAAATAATAATCTGCAAGCAAAAGCACCAAAATAATCACAATTTGTTCGCGAGGACATGTCTCGCAAGAATCTGATTCGATATTTTTTGCGGTGCAACACAATATTTTTCGCGATACTACGTTATTAATGTAGTGAGACTACTTTATTAATGTAGTCAGACTACATTATTAATGTAGTGCGACTACTTTATTAATGTAGTATCGCCGTTTGCGGCATATTGCATGCCGGGATGCGTCTCTTTGGCAGGCAAGAAGCCGCTTGTGGCACGATAGTTGATATGATATTGGAAAAAGTTGAACCATATAAATAGGAATAGAACATGGCATTGAAAATCAGACTAAAGCAGTACAAGAACTCCTCGAAGAGTTCTTTTGGTAAGTATTACGCCGAGACAGTGCAGCTGGGCGAGGTGCACACAGCCGACCTGGCACGGCAGGTGAGCCAGAACACGACGTTCCGGCCAGGCGAGGTGAAGGGCATCATCGACGAACTGGTGGCGGTGATGACGCGCGAGATGCAGGACGGCCATGCCGTCGTCATCGACGGACTGGGGCGCTTCCGCCTGATGGTGGAGAGCGAGGGTGTCGAGAAGGCCTCCGACTTCAACATCGCGCGCCACGTGCGGCGCATTGTCTGCAAGTTCCTACCTGCCACCCACCGCAAGGGCGACGACGGCGAGAGGAAGGCCACCGGACGCAAGGAGCAGCTCTTCAGCGAGGGAGCCGACGTGGAATGGTATAAGGGGTGAGTGGGAAAAATGCAGGTTAAAAAACATTAAAAAACATGCCATCCATGCAACATATTGCCCGTTTATCCGTTTTATCTCTTATAGGAAACCTTTTAATTTAAGATGATTATGAATAAGAAAAACTACTTAAGCATGGCTCTGTTGGCTGTAATGCTGACGGCTGTATCATGCGGGTCGGACGAAGACGAAATCGATCCGGCTGTAAAAAACTTTGTGGAAAGCACTACTTTTACGGATGAAGAACTCACCGGTTTCGAGCCGCTGGGCATTCAGGGAGAGTGGGAAATGCCTACGTATTATGTTACCGAGGGAACGGTTGGTGGTGTCGGCGGAACGACAACGGCCAAGACAGCCACGCTATTCTTCAACGACAAAGGTAAAGTGCGCGTAGTGGCATCCCACGACGATGCCTTCTTCCTGCCAACAGGTGTGTACAACTATTCTGTCGACAAGAATGAAGGTACACTGATGATGAATGGAACAAGGTTCTCGTACACGATTGTACAGGGCTACCTCTCTGTCGTTTATTCAGACTCGAAGAGGTCGTATAGCCACTCTTTCGCGAGGAAGCCGATCGGACAGGCAGTCGTTCCTGGATTCTTTGAGCAATTTGAGAACAGGGATGCCTACGAAATGCCACCGTTCGAATTCAACGAATGGCGCACTGCCTTCTACGCCATTAACAGCCAGGATGAATTGGAACAGCTGCTCGTCACCGACAAATCCATTCCGCAGATAGACTTCAGCCAGTATACGCTGGTAAGCGGTAACATTACTATTTACAATGGAATGCTTGCTAAGGGGATGGAACTGCAAGAAGAAGACGGCGTGTATCGCCTGCATATCTACATCGACAACTACAATCCACATGGGTATGGAACGCAGGAGCCAAGGCCCTATTTCTTCTGGCGGCTGTATCCGAAGCTCGACAAGGAAGTAAGCTTGCAGATAGAAGAGAACATCATCGAGAATTAGACTCCCCCACTGCGAGCGAAAGCATTTAATGTCAGCATGGAAGTGGAAGATGCGCGTAAACAATAAACTATCCCTAAAGAAGATAGCAAGAAAAGTGGCACGATTTGCCACTTTTCTTGCATTTTATGCAACTGTTTCAGAAAAAAGCCCTAACTTTGCGACCACAATCAAGCATCATCGCTTATGGACGACAACATGGATTTGGTGTTCACCATAGAACAGCTATATGCAGGAAAAATCGAATAATCTTAACAAACTATAGAATATGAAGAAACAAATCGTGATGACGCTGACGGCCCTGCTGCTGTCGGCCTGCGCTTGGGCACAGGGAGATGTGTACGAGCGGTCGAAGACCTACGTGTGGCCCACCGACGAGCTGGTGCTGAAGAAACTCGACAAGTGGCAGGACCAGAAGTTCGGAGTGCTCATGCACTGGGGCATCTACAGCGTGCCGGGCATCGTCGAGTCGTGGTCGATCTGCAACGAAGACTGGATCACGAAGGACACTACGCGCACGTTCAATCAATATAAAGACTGGTACTGGGGACTGGCCGACCAGTTCAACCCCACGAAGTTCGACCCGCAACAGTGGGCCGACGCCATGGAGGATGCCGGCATGAAGTACATGATCTTCACCACCAAGCACCACGACGGCTTCTGCATGTTCGACTCCAAGGAGACCGACTTCACCATCGCCCATCATGCCTTCCGCGACAATCCGAAGCGCGACGTGCTGAAATACGTCCTTGAAGCCTTCCGCGAGAAAGGCTTCATGATAGGCACCTACTTCTCCAAACCCGACTGGCACTCGCAGTACTACTGGTGGGACGTCTATCCCAACCGCGGGCGCAACACCACCTATCCCACGGAGAAGTGGCCTTGGCGGTGGGAGCAGTTCAAGAAGTACACCCACCGACAGATGGAGGAAATCCTCTCGCGCTATGGCTCGGTAGACATCCTCTGGATGGACGGCGGATGGGTTTGCAAGGAGAACAAGCAGGACCTCGACATGCCGGCCATCGCCAAGATGGCACGCAGCCATCAGCCCGGACTGCTCATGGTGGACCGTACGATACACGGCCCCTACGAGAACTATCAGACACCGGAGCGCACCGTGCCCGAGACACAGTTAGACTTCCCCTGGGAGAGCTGCATCCCCCTGAGCGACGACTGGGGATGGGTGCCGCGTCCTCGCTGGAAGTCGCCCGAGAAGGTCATCAACACGCTCATCGAGATTGTCGCCAAGGGCGGGTCGCTCGTACTGGGTGTCGGGCCCACTCCCGAAGGACTCATCCAGCCCGAAGCCGTAGAGCGCCTGCATGCCATCGGACAATGGATGCGCCAGAACGGCAAGGCTATCTACAACACCCGCGCCGTGAAGCACTATCACGACGGCAACGTATGGTTCACGGGCAATAAGGACGGCCATACCCTGTATGCCATCTACATGCTCCCCGAAGGCGAACAGCTGCCCAAGCAGGTCAGCTGGACAGGCAATCTGCCCACGAAGAGCGTCCGTCTGGTGAGCTCTGGCAAGAAGCTCTCCTACAAGGTGAAGAACGGACAGGTGACGGTGACGCTGCCCAAGGGACTGAAGAAGCAGTCGGTGGCTCTGGAGGTGATATGATGTACAAGGGAAAGTTTAGCATCCTCTTCGTCTGTCACGGCAATATCTGCCGCGGTCCGATGGCCGAATTCGTGATGAAGCATCTGGTGGATGAGGCCGGGCGGAGCGATGAGTTCGCCATTGCCTCGGCTGCCACTTCTACCGAAGAGATTGGCAATCCCGTCTATCCGCCGGCCCGCCGCAAGCTGGCCGAGCACGGTATCAGCTGCGAAGGGAAGACGGCCCGACAGATGACGCGTGCCGACTACGACCGCTTCGACCTGCTCGTAGGTATGGACGAAGCCAACATCCGCAACATGCGGCGCATCAGCGGCGGCGACCCGGAAGGCAAGATCCATCAGCTCCTGGACTTCACCGAACGCCCTGGCGAGGTGGCCGATCCGTGGTATACAGGCAATTTCGATGCCACCTGGCGCGATGTGCTCGAAGGCTGCCAATGCCTGCTCAACAAGATAACGTCTTAACAAAGGTTCAGTAAGTCGCGGTTCTACCGCGCCCCACCTCCAAATTAACGTCTCAACCAAGGTTCAGTAAGTCGCGGTTCTACCGCGACCCCACCCAACAAAAATATGAAAAGAAACAACAAAACACTCCTGGCGGCCCTCCTCCTGACAGCGGCCACCATCACAAACGCTCAGCCCGACGAGCAGACAAAGGCGGGCATGCAACGCATGTCGTGCACCAGCATCATGGTGGGCAAGAACGCATCGGCCGACGGCTCGGTGATGACATCGCACACCTGCGACTCGTGGTACCGCACCTGGATGCGCATGGTGCCGGCACATGACTATAAGAACGACACCGTCACGGCCATCTACGAAGGAAGGATGCACACACAGAGTGCCGACGACAGCACGAAGGTGCACCTCAAGGGAACCATCCCGCAGGTGCGCCATACCTACCGCTTCCTCGACACGGCCTATCCCTGCCTGAACGAGAAGCAGCTGGCAATGGGCGAGACAACCATCTCCGGACGCGACACGCTACGGAACAAGCAGGGCATGTTCATGATCGAGGAGCTGGCACGCATCGCCCTGGAACGCTGCTCGACAGCCCGCGAAGCCATCCGCCTGATGGGCGAACTGGTGAAGCGCTACGGCTATGGCGACAGCGGCGAATGTCTGACCATCGCCGACAAGCAGGAGGTGTGGATATTCGAAGTGTTCGGCGAAGGGCCGAAGAAGATTGGCGGCGTGTGGGCGGCCGTGCGCATTCCCGACGACGAGATAGCCGTCTCGGCCAATATCTCGCGCATCGACAAGCTCGACCTGAGCAATCCCGACCGCTATATGGCATCGGAGAATGTCTTCGACGTGGCCAAACGACTGAAGCTCTGGGATGGCAAGGGCGACTTCTCCTTCTGGCGCGCCTACAGCGGCGGCAACTATTTCAACGAGCCGAAAAACTACAGCGTTCGCGAGTTCTACATCATGAACCAGCTGGCTCCGTCGGCTCACCTTTGCGACACCGTACAGAACCTGCCGCTCAGCATACGACCCGACAAGAAGGTGACGGCCGAACAGGTGATGCACCTTCTCGGAAGCTACTACGAGGGAACACCGCAGAACCTCAGCGGACGCCACCTCATCCCCAACCCTGAAAAAGCCAAACAAGGGCAAAACGCACCCAATGGTTCTGTAAGCATCGGCTCTGCCGATGCCACCACCCTCCCCGACTCTATCGTCTCACCCTTCTCCAATCCTTGGATGCGCCCCGACGAAATCAACATGTACTACGCCATGGGCGACTCCGTGATGAAGAACATCCGCACGGTGAGCGTGCCTTGGTGCGCCTACAGCACCGTCATCCAGCTGCGCTCGTGGCTGCCCGACGAGGTGGGAGGCGTGGCTTGGGTGGCCCTGGACAATCCGGGCGAGAGTCCGCGATTCCCCATCTTCTCGGGAACCACGGAGCTGCCCGCCATGCTCGGCATCTGCGGACAGCATGTCGACCGCGACGATGCCGCCCTCTGGCACTATCGCAAGGCCAACCGTCTGGCCACCGTCCGTTGGGGAACCTATCGCAAGCAGCTGGAACCGCTGCGCGACTACTTCTTCGAGAAAGGACAGCGCGAACTGCCCTTCGTCGAGCAGACATGGCAGCAGCTCGCACAGCACGACGGCAAGCAGGCCCAGCAGATGCTCAACGGCTATACCGCCGACTTCTTCGGCGCCACCATCGCACGATGGGACGAACTGGCACGCAAGCTGTGGCGCCAGACGTGGACCGGCTTCTGATGAATAAAAAAACATTCGGTATCTAAGGAAAAAGAAAAGAATGAACAGCAATACCATCCACTTCACCAAGATGCACGGCATCGGCAACGACTATATCTTCGTCGATATCACACAGCATCGCTTAGACGACCCCGCTGCCTTGGCACGGCAATGGTGCCATAGGCACACCGGAATAGGGGCCGACGGGCTTGTCCTGATCGACAAGGCCTCCAACCCGCTGGCCGACTTCTCCATGCACATCTTCAATGCCGACGGGTCGGAAGGCTTGATGTGCGGCAATGCCCTGCGCTGCGTGGGCAAGTTGGTCCACGACCGACAGCTCTCTGACAAGGAAACCATCGTCATCGAAACGCTCTCGGGCATCAGGGTGCTACAGCTCAGTCTCGGTTCGTCACCCGACACCCATCACCCATCATCACCCGACACCCATCACCCATCATCACCCAACACCCATCACCCATCACCCGTAGAAAGCGTTACGGTAGACATGATGCAGCCCGTCTTCGATGACGACGAACAGTTTCTCGTCATCACGCAAGAGCCGCAAGAGGTAGACCTCGAAGCACTCACCTACTCCATCAGGGGCATCTTCGTGTCGATGGGCAATCCCCACTTCGTGGTCTTCACAAAGGATGTGAAGAAATACGATGTAGAGCGGATAGGCTCCATCTTCGAACACCATCCCGCCTTCCCTGAAAGGTGCAACATCGAGTTTGCACAAGTGGTGGAAGACGGGCGGCTGTCGTTCGGAACGGAAATACGCGTCAAGGTGTGGGAGCGAGGAAGCGGACTGACCATGGGATGCGGATCGGGAGCCTGTGCCGTCGGTGTGGCAGCCGCCATCACGGGGAGGGCCGGACGACAGTCGACCATCGTCATGGACGGAGGCACCCTGCTCACCGAATGGGCAAGGGCCAACGATCACGTCTACCTCACAGGACCTGCCGTCACCGTCTTTGAAGGTGATATCAATGTCTGAAACAAAAACAAAACAAATCTACTAAAACAGTGTCAAATCTCAGATTCCAGGTTGTGGAGAAAGCTTTCTCCAAGAAACCACTCCATGTGGAGAAACCCAAACAGCGCCCGTCGGAATATTTCGGGCGGAAAGTGTTTACGCGTGACAAGATGTACAAATATCTCGAACGCGAGGTCTACGACCAGCTCGTCAGCGTCATCGACGAAGGATCGCCGCTCGACCGCTCCATCGCCGATGCTGTGGCTCGCGGCATGAAGCAGTGGGCCGAAGAGTTCGGCGTAACCCACTATACCCACTGGTTCCAACCGCTCAACGAAGGAACAGCCGAAAAGCACGATGCCTTCATCGAACACGACGGGAAGGGTGGACTGATGGAGCAGTTCTCGGGAAAGCTGCTCGTGCAGCAGGAACCCGATGCCAGCTCGTTTCCCAACGGCGGCATCCGTGCGACGTTCGAAGCGCGTGGCTATTCGGCTTGGGACCCCACATCGCCCGTCTTCATCATCGACGACACGCTCTGCATACCCACCATCTTCATCTCGTACACCGGCGAGGCACTCGACTACAAGGCACCGCTCAAGAAAGCGCTGCGCGCCGTCACTCAGGCAGCACTCGACGTGGTGCACTTCTTCGACCCCACCGTGAAGAAGGTCGTGTCCAACCTCGGATTGGAACAAGAGTATTTCCTCGTCGACGAAGACCTCTTCTCGGCACGCCCCGACCTGATGCTCACCGGACGAACACTCATGGGCCACGACTCGGCGAAGAACCAGCAGATGGACGACCACTACTTCGGCACCATACCCGACCGCGTACAGGCCTTCATGAAGGATTTGGAGATACAAGCTCTCGAGCTGGCCATTCCCTGCAAGACACGCCACAACGAGGTGGCACCCAACCAGTTCGAGCTGGCACCGCTCTACGAGAATACCAATCTGGCAGTAGACCACAACATGCTGCTCATGATGCTCATGAAGCGCGTAGCCCGCAAACACGGCTTCCGCGTGCTGCTCCACGAAAAGCCCTTCGCAGGCATCAACGGCAGCGGCAAGCACAACAACTGGAGCCTGGCTACCGACAAGGGGAAACTGCTGCACGCACCTGGTAAGACACCGATGGAGAACCTGCGCTTCGCCACCTTCATCGTCGAAACGCTCATGGGGGTCTATCGCCACAACGGACTGCTCAAAGCCAGCATCATGAGTGCTGCCAACGCCCACCGTCTGGGAGCCAACGAGGCTCCGCCGGCCATCATCTCGTCGTTCCTCGGCTCGCAGGTGAGCCAGCTGCTGCAGCACATCGTCGAGATAGGCGAGAAGTCGCTCGCCCCGGATCACATCTCAACCCTCACCTCTCACCTCTCACCCCTCACCTCGAAAGATGCCACCCGTTCGGCCAGGCAGCTCGACATACCGGAAATACCCGAGCTGCTCATCGACAACACCGACCGCAACCGCACCTCGCCCTTCGCCTTCACCGGCAACCGCTTCGAGTTTCGCGCCGTGGGCAGCGAGGCCAACTGTGCCAGCGCGATGATAGCCCTGAACGCCGCCGTCGCCGAGGCTTTGGTCGACTTCAAGAGGCGGGTGGACCAACGCGTTGCCTCACTCGACAAATCTCGCTCCTCGCTCGCTGCCGGGGATTTGCAATCACCGGCTTCTCACTCCTCGACCATCCAACAAGCCATCATCGAGACGCTGTGCGAAGACATCCGCACCTGCCGGCCCATCCACTTCGACGGCAACGGCTACAGCGACGAATGGGTGGCTGAGGCGAAGCAGCGCGGACTGGACGTAGAGACATCGTGCCCACTCATCTTCGACCGCTATCTCGACCCGGAGAGCATCAACATGTTCGAAAGCCTCAACATCATGAACCGAAAGGAACTGGCTGCCCGCAACGAGGTGAAGTGGGAAACCTACACAAAGAAGATACAGATAGAAGCACGCGTGCTGGGCGACCTCTCGATGAACCACGTCATCCCCGTGGCTACCCACTACCAGAGTCGGCTGGCCAAGAACGTGATGTCCATGCGCGACATCTTCTCTAAGGAGGAGGCCATGAAGATGTGCGCCCGCAATATCCACATCATCCGCGAGATAGCCGACCGCACACAGACCATCGAACAGATGGTGGAAGAGCTCGTCGAGGCTCGACGCATCGCCAACGGCATCGCTACCGAACGCGAGAAAGCCATCGCCTACCACGACACCGTCGTACCGAAGATGGAAGACATACGCTATCACATCGACAAACTCGAGATGCTCGTCGCCGACGAGCTCTGGACGCTGCCCAAGTATCGCGAACTGCTCTTCATCCGATAAAACAATCGCACACGAAAACGCAGAGACACAGAGTAGAAAAGTCCTTACTCTGTGTCTCTGCGTATGATGTATCGGCGAAGCTTACAGCTTCTTAGCCAGCTTCTCAGCCTTCTCGCGTGTCTTGATGACCTTCTGCTGGGTGGTCACCTTCTTCTTCTCAAGCTTCAGCAGCTTGGCCTCTTCCATACCGGAAGCCTTGGCCTGCTCGTACTTCTGCAGAGCCTCGTCGGCCTGACGCTCAGCCTTCACAGCATTCTCCTGAGCCTTCTTGGCCTGCTGCTCCAGCTTCTGCCGCTTCTCTACTTCCTTGCGGGCCTTCTCGGCCTTCTTGGCCTGAGCCTTGGCTTCCTTCTCGGCCTTCTTCTGCTCCTTCAGCTGCTTGGCAGCCTCTTTCTGAGCCTTCTTCTGAGCTTTCAGCACGGCGGGATCCACCTGCTCTGTGCCAAGAGCCGGAGTGACGGCCTGTGCGTCGACATTGCTTACATTGAGGCAGAACACTGCTGCGAGTGCTGCCAATCTGAAAATGTTCTTCTTCATATCTGTGTTATGTTTAAAGAGTTATATTTTGCAAAAGTAGGTATTTTGAAAGAAATTGCCAAAAAAACTGCGTTAAAACTAAGAAAAAATTGCAAATACCAACAGAAATGATTACTTTTGCACACAAAACGACTACACAATTTATGGAAAAAAACAAAGGAAACAAGGGCTACCTCATCGGTATCGTGCTGGTGGCCGTCCTGGGCGGACTGCTCTTTGGCTATGACACCGCCGTTATCTCTGGAGCCGAGAAAGGGCTGCAGGCGTTTTTCATCGGAGCCGACGACTTCCAGTACACCGATGCGATGCACGGCTTTACCTGTGCCAGCGCTCTCATCGGCTGCATCATCGGATCGGCCGTCAGCGGCATCTTAGCATCACGGCTCGGCCGCAAGCGGTCGCTCATCCTGGCGGGAGTCCTCTTCTTCATCTCCGCCCTGGGCAGCATGGCGCCCGAGTTTCTCTTCTTTGAGAAAGGCCATCCCACCTTCAGCCTGCTCATCGCCTTCAACATCTACCGCGTCATCGGCGGCATCGGCGTAGGTCTGGCATCGGCCATCTGCCCGATGTACATCGGCGAGGTGGCACCGTCGAACATCCGAGGCATGCTCGTGTCGTGGAACCAGTTTGCCATCATCTTCGGACAGCTGGTGGTCTACTTCGTCAACTTCCTCATCCTCGGCGAGCATACCAACCCCGTCATCGAGTCGATAGGACAGGGCGTGAACACCGTCGTCGCCGGCAGCGACCCGTGGACCATCCAGACGGGCTGGCGCTATATGTTCGGCTCGGAGGCCGTGCCGGCAGGCTTGTTTGCCTTCCTCATCTGCTTCGTACCGGAGACACCGCGCTACCTCGTGATGATAGGCCGCAACGGGCGGGCCTTGGGCATCCTCTCGAAAATCAACGGAAGAGAGAAGGCAGCGCAGATTCTGCAGGACATCAAGGACACCATTACCGTGCGTACCGAGCCCATGTTCACCTACGGCATGCTCGTCATCTTCGTGGGCATTATGCTCAGCGTCTTCCAGCAGGTGGTGGGCATCAACGCCGTGCTCTACTACGCACCGCGCATCTTCCACGACATGGGCATGGAGAGCCCGATGGTGCAGACCGTCATCATGGGTGTGGTGAACATCCTCTTCACCCTCGTGGCCATCTTCACCGTCGAGAAGCTGGGGCGCAAGCCGCTGCTCATCTGCGGCAGCATCGGCATGGCCATCGGAGCCTTCGGCGTGGCACTGACCTTCGGCAACCAGTCGCTCAACATCGTCTGCATGCTCAGCATCATGGTCTACGCCGCCTCGTTCATGTTCTCGTGGGGTCCCATCTGCTGGGTGCTCATCGCCGAGATCTTCCCCAACACCATCCGTGGCAAGGCCGTCGCCATCGCCGTGGCCTTCCAGTGGATCTTCAACTGGATTGTCTCCTCGTCGTTCGTTCCGATGTTCAACATGCAGACGGCCGGCGATCCCAACTTCGGCCACTGGTTCACCTACGGCCTTTACGGTGTGCTCTGCGTCGTGGCAGCAATCTTCGTATGGCGCTTAGTGCCTGAGACAAAGGGTAAGACGCTCGAGGACATGAACAAGCTGTGGAAAAAAGCCTGACACCTCACCATCTGGTGATGGTAGGAGGCGACGCTTCCTTGCGTCGCAACAGCGCATAGGTGGCATATGTGGAAAGATGGTTATTGGTAGAGGATGTATGGTGCAGGGCATCGGTAGGCGAGTAGCTATATTGTTTGTCATGACAATAGGCGATTTCGGCTGCGAAGATACACCTTTTTCAGTGAAACGCGCAACTTTTTCACCTCTTTTTTCGCCTTTTGACCGGGGAACACCGTTTTCCTGACAGAAGGGCGGAGGGACAAAAAAGAGCCCGCGCTGCTCCTCCTACCGAGGGACACGCGAGCCCGACAGTTCACTTACATCTTAAAAAAACTGCTCAGAAATGGACGGTATAGCCCAGTGAGAAGTCGAACATGTCGTGGTGGCCATGTTCGTAGAAATCGGCACCAGGACCATATTGTGTACCGGGCAGATATACTTTTGTTTTCAACTTGCGCGTGGTGTAGCCCACCTGGACATATATCTTGCCCTTGCGCAGCGGAATGTCGAGGCCGATGGCAGGTCGGAAGAAGAGT
>JAGBLC010000039.1 GCA_017635615.1 Prevotella sp. | reverse complement strand
GTCAGCCAGAACGAAGTGCGTGGCTTTACACGCATTCGTGGCGGATGGAACAATGGGCGCGCCTATACCGTCTATTTCTGTCTTGTGAGCGACACTCCCTTCGCTGACACACTGACTTGGAGCGATCCCGACGGCAAGACGGGAGCATGGGTGCGGTTTGGGACCTCCCCCAACCCCTCCAAAGGAGGGGAGCTTGGTATGACACAGTGTCAGGATTCGTCTGTTGTCAATCTGCGGGTGGGCATCTCGTTCATCAGTTCATTACAGGCCAAGCGTAACATTCCCGACCGTTCGTTCGACGAACAACTGGCCACGACGCGCAGCCAGTGGAACGATCTGCTGGGTCGCATCAAGATAGAAGGAACCATTCAGCAGAAGCGGATGTTCTATACAGCGCTCTATCACACCATGCTCATGCCTTCCGACCGTACCGGGGAGAACCCGTCGTGGAACGATGGTAATTTCGCACCTCGTACCTCGTACCTCGCACCTCGAAATAACGATAGTCGCATCGCTCCTCCTTACTACGACGATTTCTATGCCCTCTGGGATACCTATCGCACATCGATGCCACTCATCACGCTCATCGACCCCGACCGGCAGCGTGACATCGTCAATGCACTCATCAATATCGGACAGCACGACGGCTATATGCCCGATGCCCGCAGCGGCAATAGCAATGGGCGCACACAGGGTGGGAGTCATGCCGAGGTGGTCATTGCCGATGCCTTCGTCAAAGGGCTGACAGGCATCGACTACGAGGAAGCCCTTCAGCTGATGCTGAAAGATGCCGACGTTCCGCCTGGCGGCAATGAAGAACAGGAGGGTAGGGGAGGACTGATGGCCTATAACAGTCTGGGCTATGTACCTTACGGCATCGACCGAGCCGGTACGCGCACGGTGGAATATGCCTTCGACGATTGGTGTATCGCCCAGGTTGCCAAGGGCTTGGGGCATGAGCAGTTGTATCAGCGCTTCATGCAGCAGTCGGAAAACTGGAAGAATCTCTGGCGCGACGACTACGAATGGGAGGGCATCCGTGGCTTCATCATGCCCCGCAGTGCTACAGGGGAATGGCTCGACAGCGTGCCGATGAGGGGGAACGAATATCGAGGGTACGAAGGTACGGAGGTACGGGGGTACGAGAATACTTCAGTGACAAGCGATATAGGTAATCTCGCACCTTCGTACCCCCGCACCTCCGTACCCTCGAAATACGCCCCCCTCTTCCACTACACACCCATCATCCGCGAGGGACCGTGGTATGTGCCTTGGTGGGGAACATTCTTCTACGAGGCTACCTCGCAGGAATATTCGCTGAGCATCCCGCACGATGTGGCGGGACTCATCGAGAAGTGCGGCGGACGCGAGGCTTTCCGGCGGCGGTTGGACACCTTCTTCGAGCGCGGTTACTACAACGTGGCCAACGAACCGTCGTTCCTCACACCCTGCCTCTACCACTGGATAGACCGCCCCGACCTTACCTCCGAGCGTGTGCACGACATCATCCATAAGCACTTCGACGACTCGCCCACGGGCATTCCCGGCAACGACGACAGCGGGGCGATGTCGTCGTGGCTCGCCTTTCACATGATGGGCCTCTATCCCCTTGCCGGCGAAGCACGCTATCTGCTTCACGAACCGATGCTGCCAGCATATACGTTGGGCCGACTGCATGTCGTCGCGAAGAAGCAGAAGGCGAAGAAAGACTTCACCGAGGGCATCCTGCTCAACGGACAACCGCTCGGCAGGGCCTGGCTGACACACGAGGAACTGATGAACGGAGGCGAGCTGGTGCTACCCTTTACATCAGGTAATCTCGTACCTCGTACCTCGCACCACGCACCTCGAAAAAACGATAGTAATCTCGCTCCCCGCTCCCTGCTTCCCGAAGCAACAATTTCCTACACCCTGCATCGGCAATACCGCACATGGCCGCTGTCCTTCAGCTGGCAGGGCGACACGCTGCGGGTGGGCTGCAAGGATACCTATTATTATATAGCGCGAACACATGCAGAGCAGGCAGACCACTTCTGTTGGCAGCAACCGCTCGACGGACAGTCTTTTGTGGTAGACGGCACCTTTGCTTTCATTTCGAATAGGGCGCTTGCTGAACTGAAGAAGAACGGAGCCTTTACCTACGACGGCATTCTGTGGCAGCGCATCGACGACAGTGCCGACGATAGCATCATCCACGTGAAGGCTTCTGCCACAGGAACCGAGATGTGGATTGATGGCACAGCACCGCTCCCCCTCGTCATCGAACTGCGCAACAATCCCTTCGGCATCGAATGGAGGGTCAAGACCCCTCCCAGCCTCCCCAAGGGGGAGGAGTAGGCCCCACCCAGCCTCCCCGAGGGGGAAGACCCCTCCCAACCTCCCCAAGGGGGAGGAGTCCCAAGTGGCAGGCTCTGTAGGGGCGGAACAGCGTTTCCGCACGCACCAGCGCATAGGTGGCAGCGTAGGAGGCGACGCTTCCTAGCGTCGCAACAGCGCATAGGTGGAGCATACGTGTCAGATGTCACGCTGGGAAGCGTGACCTCCTACGTTAGCGCAGTGCAATCCCCATGTGACAGGTGTCACGCTGGGAAGCGTGACCTCCTACATTAGCGCTATTGTAGGGACGGAACTGCGTGTCCGCCCGCACCAGCACATAGGTGGCAGCGTAGGAGGCGACGTGTCTCACGTCGCAACAGCGCATAAGCGGCGCATACGTGGCAGGTGTCACGCTGGGAAGCGTGACCTCCTACATTAGCGCTATTGTAGTGGCGGAACAGCGTTTCCGCCCGCACCAGCACATAGGTGGCAGCGTAGGAGGCGACGCCATTCCCGAGCAAGCAAAGCGTCCCAAGGGCCGAGCGCCCGAGCAAGCTCGCCTACCCGCACCTTTCCCAGCGTCGCAACAGCGCATAGGTGGAGCATACGTGGCAGGTGTCGCGCTGTGAATTATCTTGACAAAACACCATCAACCTTTTTCGGCGTTCTACAAGCGGAAATGACGGAAAAAGACGCTTCCGGCATCCAAAATTAACACATCGCAGCCTCGCAGACCCTCTCTTTGGATGCAATTGATGGCATATTGGTGCCTAATTTGCCACATATTGCAGGGTAATATGCCGTATATTGCACACCAAAATGACGCATATTGCACACCAAAATGACGCATATTACATCCAAAAGAAATACACACACAACGCATTTTACGCACAACAACCTAACAATCAGCTGCTTACACAAACTTCGAAATACTGCAATATTTGCGATCCAACCTCTTCCTGGCCGAAAATATGCGATTCTTGCATAGGGTGTTTTGTGAATTATCTTGACAAAAGACAAGTTGTATCGGTGGCAGGTGTCACGCTGGGAAGCGTGACCTCCTACGTTAGCGCAGTGCAATCCCCATGTGACAGGTGTCACGCTGGGAAGCGTGACCTCCTACGTTAGCGCAGTGCAATCCCCATGTGACAGGTGTCACGCTGGGAAGCGTGACCTCCTACGTTAGCGCATAGGTGGCAGGTGGAATGGCGTTACCTCCAACACTCAGGGCTGGATGTCGATGTCGAGCGTCTGTTCGATCATGTCGATGAGCGTCGGCAGATCGTCGGTTTCGAAATCGCCGGTGATGCAACGTGTGGTGTCCGAAGCCGTCAGCTCGACACCATATCGCCGGCCTATCTCGCGCAACGCCTCGTTGATGGGCGTGTTCTCAAAATGGAAAGCTGGTGGCTGTTGGGTGATGTTTTTTTCTCGGGGAGCTGGGAGCGAGGTGCGAGGAGCGAGATTACTGTCGTTTTCTCGGGGAGCGATGTGATGATAGAGGGCATAGGCTCCACCGAAAGCGACGGCCATCACGACGACGGCAGCTACCCTCCGAAGTGGGCGTGGACGTATTTCACGCAGAGCCCGTCGGGTGTCGAACTTATGCTTCTGGTAGTGACGGAGCACGAAGCGGAGCTCGCGGTCATGTTGATGATGGTTGTTCATGTTCAGCGGTCTGTTGTTGATGGATAGATGTCGTGCCAGTTGAAATATAGCAGGATGTCGTTGCCTTTCTTCTCTTGATGTACGATGTTTGTCGTACGATCGCCATAGGCATACGTTTCGACTTCCGAAAGATAGGTGCGGTCGACCATCATGCCGTAGAGGGTCAGCGCATCTTTCGTCTGCGAGAAGACGACATGGTTGAGTTGCATCGAAAAGCTATGTTCGGCTTCATCGCCAAAAAGCAGCGGCGACGTCATGAGATAGTGGAACGAAAACCATTGTGTCTTATCGTATGTGCTGTAATAAAAAGGTATGGGGAACTCTACCCACAGGGCTGTGTAGGTGGAGTCGGCGGGAGAAGTCTCTGTTCCTTCCCTACGGCCGAACGACCATTGCGCCTGCGGGCGGGCTATTGACAGTCCTTCGTGGAAAAAGCGGAACCTGAAGAGAGAGTCCGTGGCCAATTGTTCGTCGGTGAGATTCGGAAAGCGGATTTCCACCTTCAGGTTATAGTCTTCCCTGTAGAGGAAAGCATCGCCGTTGCTCACAACGATGGTAGCTGTATCGCTCTGCATGAGCATGTCGTTGATGGTCGTACGGACAGCATAATAGTCTACCTTCACTGCCCGCTGGCCCTCCGACGTTTGGTAGCGCTGCAGGTCGTAGTCGAAGAGGCGTTGCAGCGAAAACGCCGCATCGCCGACACTCACCACAGTGGTGGGATTGAGCGTATAGACAAACTCGTCGTCCCACGCATCGTGAAAGGGTGCGGCAGGGGTCACTACCAGATAGTCGGTGCCGTTGATGCACTCTTGGTGGAAGGGCACCGCCTCGTTGTTGCTTCCGTTGTATGCTTGCACCGGGAGAGAACGCTGTTCCTCCCCCGCGTTACTCATGAGGTTGTTGCCCTCTTCGTCCTTGATGAGCAGGTAGAAGTTGGGGTTTTCCGTTGTCTGCACCACTTCCTTCGGCATCGCGTCGTCGTTGTTATCGCACGACGTCAGCACAACCGAGAGAAGCAGCGTCAGGAGACCTGTAATGATAGATGGTTGTTTCATGTCTTGATGAGATTCTTTTAGGGGTTTGTCACACTTTTCCATTCCGAACAGGCCGCATTGCATCCTGCCAGCACACCGGCTCCACCCATGATATTGGTGTATGTGGGCATGAGTACAGCGAAGCCGCCTTCAGCCAGTTCGTTGTTGTCGAGTTCGTTGATCGACTTCAGGAAGCGGTAGTATTCGTGGCTGATGCGATAGAGCACCACCTGATAGCACTTGCCGAAGTTGTACAGGTCGGATGCCTCGTAGGCTCCGATATTGAGGTGGAGCGTGTAGGTCTGCCCGTTGATGAGCTCATCGCTGAAGATGCAGAGGTTGCCGTAGAAGTTGTTCTCGTAGCCGAAGTCTTCGTCGATACTCATCAGTGGGTTCAGGAGCGGTTCGTCGTTGGTGACGATGGTGGGCCATAACGTGGCGGAGTCGGTGAGGTGGATGTCCCATTCCATTTCTGGGTGCGCCTCTCTGATGCTGTTGTATTTTTCTTCCGAATCGACATAGCTGGTGCTCGTGTTGCCGACGTCGTCGGTATAGATACCGTTGCCGTAGCCCTTATAGGCCTTCATGCAGACACGAACGGCATAGTAGTCGGTGGTTTCGGCAGGGTCGGTGAAGGTAGCCAAGAGCTTGTGCAGGCTTCGCATTCCGCCGTAGTCGGCATCAAATTCGTCGACGGCAACAACGCGCTGCAGGCTGACGGGCACACTTTCTGGCACGACGGTGGATGAACTGACAGGCTGGAAGCTGCGGTGAGCCACCTGCAGATCGATACGGTCGCCGGCCTTCTGGCCTCCAACGACGAAGTAGCTGCCGTCGTCGAGCGTCTGCACGGAGCGCGGCTCTCCGTTCACACGATAGTCTATCTGTGCGTCGACGACGTTCTTTACCTTCCGCGTGTCGGTGTACTTCATCACGCCGACGCTGTTGGTGACACTGATAAACGTGGTGTCGGCCTCCGATGGGAAGGCGTAGACCACCAGCTTTCGGGGGTTCTGCATCTCGCTGAGATCGTAGCTGTCCTTGCAGGACGACAGCAGGAAAGCTGCCACGATAAGCGTAAACAATGTGTATTTCTTCATCATTCTATTCCTTAAAACTTAATGGTATAACTGAAAGACGGGACGATGGGAATATAGCCGACGGGCTTCACCTTGAACGTCTCATGGCCCGAGAGATCGACCTTCGTGTCGTCCAGGCTGCTGTATTCTATATCCACCCAGAGCGGATTCAGGTGGCAATAGGCATTGTAGAGCGACAGGTTCCAGATGCGCTCATGTCCATGCTTGGTGGTATGATGGAAGTTGAAGCCGATGTCCAGTCGGTGATAGGCAGGCAGTGTGATGTTGTTGGGCCGCTCATAGATGAATCGCTCATGGTCGGAACCTGCATTCAGCAGTTGCCAAAACCCATCGTCGGTCGGTTCAAAGGGGCGGCCGTCGGGCACGTTGGGCAGTTGTACATACTGCGTGGGGAAGGTCATGCGGTTGCCCGTGTGGTAAGTCCAGGCAGCATACATCTGCGTTTTGTGGCTGATATCATAGCGCAGGGCGATGTTCAGCTTGTGGCGGTTGTCGAACTTGTCGTAGTACCAATGGTCGTAGAACTCGTTGTAGCGGCGCTCGTTCCACGACAGCGTGTACGTGGCATTGAGCTTCAGCCGACGGGCGCGATACTCAGCGTCGAACTCCAGGCCGACATAACGGCCGCGACCGTCCATCACCAGCTTGTCCCAGACAGCAGCCGGAGGCTCGATGCCTGCCCAGCTGACATACTGCAGCAGGTGGACAGACTGCTTCCAGTAGCCTTCAAGCGAGAAGAACCAGCGCGGCTGGGGCTGCCAGTAAAGGCCAGCCGTGAGCTGATGCGACCGCATGGGGCGGAGCCGCTGTGTCGTCGGTACCCAGTAGTCGGATGGCAGTTCGAGGAAGGCATTGCTGATTTTATGAACATATTGCGTCATCAGGGTGTACGAGAGCTTGGCCGACAGGTCTGGCCGCAGCTGGTATTTCACGGCCAAGCGCGGGTCGATTGTTCCAAAAATCTTGTGCGGAATGGCGAAGACGGAGGCGTTCAGGCCCACGTTGATGCTCCATCTGTCGCCCAAAGTCAGCTGGTCTTCGGCATAGAAGTTCAGCTCGTGGCCCGTCATCCGGTTGCTGGAGCGGTTGGACAGGGTGTCAGCCGCCTCGCTGTTGGTCCAGCAGTTCATCTGGGTGTTGGTCTGCGGGCGGTAGAGGTGATAGGTATAGTCGTGGCCGAAGCGGATGTGGTGGATGGGCGACGGACGGAAATCGAACGCCGCGCGATAGCCGATGTCGTTGATGGTCGATTCGTACTTGTACTTCGTGTAATACTGATTGCCGATGGTTCCGTCGGCAGCCAGCTCGCGTTCGTCGTCGATAGAACGCAGGTAAGAGCGGTTTCTTGTATAGACGGCGGTGATGTTGGCGGCCATCTGCGGTGTCAACTGGTAGTGCCAGTCTATGGCGGCGTTGAGGTTGCCCCAGCGGAACTTGTTGTCCATGATGTCGCGATAAGAACCCTCCTCGTGCCAGTCGTCGTAGGTGGTCAGCGCATCGCGCCCGTTGAAGAGACTGATGCTCATGCGCGAGCGCCGGCTGAAGAGATGGGTGAGCTTCATGTTCAGGTCGTAGAACACGTAGTTCACCTTTAGGTCTTCTTCGTCGTTGAAGTGGTTGGCGATGGCCTGGGCGGGCCGCGTCAGCAGGTCGAGCCACGAACGGCGCAGACCGAAGTTGAACGAGGTGCCGAAGTCGACACCGCGCACTTCGCCGTTCTGTATGTGCCGTCGGTCCGATTTCCACTTGATGGGACCGTCCAATTGCACCGAACCGTCTACCATTCCGATGCGGTAGCTGCCGTGGATGCGTTGCCAGTTGCCGTCGTTGGTGCGTACGTCAACCACACTCGACAGGCGACCACCATAGCGGGCTGGGAAGCCGCTCTTGTAGAAGTCGACGTTCTTCACCACGTCGGGATTGAACGAAGAGAAGAGTCCGAGTGAGTGGTTCACCTGATAGAGTGGTGTGCCGTCGATGAGAAAGAGGTTCTCGTCGTTGTTGCCGCCATGAACGTACAGGCCGGAAGCCACCTCGATGCCTTCCTGCACACCCGACATGCGTTGCAGTTGCTTCACGACATCGGGCGTGGAGAGCAGGGCGAACTCGGTCTTGAGGTCGCTCTGCAGCAGGGTACGCTTACCCGTCTGCGTGCCCATCAGCGGTGAGTTGAGGTCGGCCGTGACGACTACTTCGTCAAGACGGGCATTCTCTTTCAGCATGAAGTCGGCCGACAGGTTGCGTTTCAGCATGATGTGTTCCTGTCGGTCTTCAAATCCCACGTAGCTGATGTGCAGGTCGTGCGGGCCTTCGGACAGGGTCAGCGAGAAGAAACCGTGCTCGTTGGTGGTGGTGGCGAGCCCCGTAGCGAGGTCGCGCAGAGTGGCATTGATCAATGTTTCGCCATGCTCGTCGCGCACATAGCCGCTGATGGTATGGCGTTTGGGTGATGGGTGTTGGGTGTTGGGTGATGGGTGATGGTTGCTGGGTGTTGAGGGATTGGCCTTGAGCAGCACGTGGCGACCCTTCACCCGATAGCTGATGTCGGTGCCGTCGAACAAGAGCTTCAGGGCTTCGTCGAGGGGCTGGCTGCTGATGCGTGGTCCTTTGTAGGGTTGATCGACGGCGAGCTTCGCATCGTAGGCAAAGTTCACCTTGCGCTCTTTGTGCAGGCGGTCCATCTCCTCGCGGAGCGTTGTCTGTTGCGCCCAGAGCGTCGGCACTGCCGTTGTCAGCAGCAGGGCCAGCAGGAGTGCTTTTCTGAACAGGTTTGTTTGCGCTTTCTTCATTCTTTTCTTTTTGTTTGCTTTTCACTGTTATGTACGGGTGGAAACGCGTTCCAACCCATCTGGTGTTATCATAACGGACGAAAAGCCGTTTTCCCCTATTCCGGAAGCGTTAAGGAAATATAAAATCAAGCTGCGCAGAACAGCATGCGGAAAAAGTCGGATGCCTTGCCGCGAAGAATGCGCAGCGCCTTGGCCACCTGATGTTCGACGGTGCGGGGCGATATGTTCAGCTCCTGGGCGATGTCGGCTTGGTGCATTCCGTCGCGCTTGGCCATGAGGAACACCTCGCGGCATCGGTCGGGCAGCGCGTCGATGGCTGTCCACAGCCGTGCCTCCTCTGTCGAGCGTTCCTGTGCTTCCTCGTCGGTGATGGGCCCGTCAGCATCGGTGGGAAGTATCTCCGTGCGCCCCTTCCGCTGCCGCAGCAGGTCGATGCACCGGTTGCGCACGGACGTGTAGAGCCATCCGCGAATGCCCGTCAGGTCCATTTCGCCCCTGTGCTCATGCAGCTCTATCAGCCTGACGAAGCAGTCTTGCACTGCATC
>JAGBLC010000002.1 GCA_017635615.1 Prevotella sp. | reverse complement strand
GTGCATGCCCTGTACGTATTGCCACAAAACACATCTCGTACCTCGTACCTCGCACCTCGCACCTCGAATAATATTACCTTCGCACCCCCCCTACCCCCGATAAAAATAACATGAACACCAGACACATCCTTTTCGCCCTCGCGGCATTCACGGCTCTGCTCTCCTCCTGCGGCGCACCCTCGGGGCGCTTCCGGCTGGAAGGTCGACTGATGAATCTGAATCAGGGACAGTGCTACCTGTACAGCCCGGATGGCATCATTCAGGGACTTGACACCGTCAAGATTGAGGGGGGGCGCTTTTCGCATGAGATCAGCTGCGAGGAGCGAGGGACGCTCATCCTCATCTTCCCCAACTACTCCGAGCAGCCCATCTTCGCCCAGTCGGGCAAGACGGCCACGGTGAAGGCCGATGCCTCGCACCTGAAGGAGATGACCGTCAGCGGCACCAGTGACAACGAGCTGATGACGACCTTCCGCCAGCAGACGGCGGAGATGTCGCCGCCAGAGGTTGTCAAGACGGCGGAGCAGTATATCAACGACAACCCGAAATCGCCTGTCAGCATCTACCTGCTGTCGAAATATTTCCTGCAAGTGCCCGACCCCGACTATACGAAGGCCGGGCAGCTCATCGCCAAGCTCCACAAGGCACAGCCCGACGTGAAGCGCCTGAACGTCTGGAAGGAGCAGCTTCCCTCCTTTGGAGGGGGCGGGGGAAGTATCTTCATGCCCACCTTCTCGGCCACCGACCTCTCTGGTCGTGCCGTCAACAACCAGACGCTGAAGGGCAAGGCTGCCGTCGTCTACGTCTGGTCTACGTGGAACTACGACAGCCAGGACAACCAGCGTCGCATCAAGCGCATCCTGAAGGAGCATCCCGGCGAGTTGGCCGTTCTGGGCATCTCGCTCGATGCCTCGCGCAAGGAGTGCCGCGACTATCTGCGCCGCGACTCGCTGCCGTGGTCTGTCGTCTGCGACGAACGGATGTTCGAGAGTCAGCTCTACCGCACCTTCGGCATGCGCAAGGCATCGGACAACATCGTCTTCGACAAGAGCGGGCGCGTCGAGGCGCGTGGCCTCAGCTCGTCCGACCTGCAAAAAGAAATAGAGAAGCTCCTGAAATAAGAGCTTCTCTATTCGCAGAACATCTGTCTGAGTATATCTTGCAGCGCACAAGTAGGAGGCGACGTGTCTCACGTCGCAACAATCTGCTGGATAACGACGTGAGACACGTCGTCTCCTACTTGTTCGCTGCAAAGATAAATAAATATTTCAAACAAGACAAATTTTTCAAAAGATTTACAGCATTTTATCTTACAAAAGAGAGCGACCGCCTTGGCCGCTCTCTTATTGTACAGAAAGAAAAAAGTTACTTCGCGTTGATCTCGCGGATGAGGCGGTCGGCATGTCCCCACTGGTCCATCATGAAGAGGACGTAGCGGATGTCGACACCGATGCAGCGCGCCAGACGGCTGTCGAAGTTGATGTCGCTCGAGAGGCTGTCCCAGTTGCCGTCGAAGGCCAGTCCGATGAGCTCACCCTTACCGTTGAACATCGGCGAACCGGAGTTGCCGCCCGTGATGTCGTTGGTGGTGAGGAAGCAGAGCTGGAACTTACCCGTGCGGGGGTCGGTGTACTTGCCATAGTCTTTCTGCGAGAAGAGCTCGTGCATGATGGGCTCGGCGAAGTATTCCTCGTTCTCGTTGACGCGCTTCATCTTCTCCAGAAGGCTCTCGGCCGTGGTATACCATCCTGAGGGCTTTCCGCCGAGCAGGTATTCCTTCACCTGTCCGTAGCTCATACGCATGGTGAAGTTGGCATCGCTGTAGTGAGGCAGGTCTTCCTCCATGCGCAGCTTGGCGGCACAGAGATACTTCTCCTGCTGTTCGATCTCGACAGAGCTCTCGTGCATCTCGGAGCGCAGCTGTGCCATCAGGGCAGCCAGGTCGACACCCATCTGCACGCCAAGATCTTTCTGTGTGCTCTTCTTGGCGGGATAGACCTTAGCTCCCTTCTTCATCAGCACCGACTTATAGAGGCGGTCGACGTAGGCCGTGTAGTTGCCCTTGAACTTGCGGTCGATGGTCTGGTAGAAGGCGGGCAGATACTTCTGGTCGACATGCTCGCGATAGTTCTTGAGCAGCGTGGCGAGCACCTCCTTGTCGAGAGCCTCGTCCCACTCGTCGCTGTTGTCCTTAAACTCGAAGTATTGCTTCTTGAGGTTGTCGGCCGGGCCTTTCAGCTCTACCATGCCCATGTTGGCACCCATGGCGCGGCCCGTCAGCTCGTTGGTGCGCCAGAAGGTCTCGACGAAGTACATCCAGGCGCGGTCGGCATCGAAGCGCTGCTCGTAGCACTGCTTCATCTTCGCGAGGTCGAGCTTGCCCTTGAGGAAGCCCGTCTGCTGCTGGAACTTCAGGATCTTGGCCTCTGTCTCTTCCTTGTGACGGATGATGCCGATAGAGTCGATACACTTGTTCATGCCCATCGAGTTCTTCCAGTAGTTGGAGCTCTGGGCATACTTCGAGTCGTACTTGATGCGTACGGCTTCCGAAGCGTCCATGTGGCGCTTCATGACGGCCTGCTTCACACCGCGCACCTGCACACGGGTGGCGTTCTCAGCGTCGCGCATCTCGCGGATGCCATACGACGAGAGGTAGCGGTTGGTGGTGCCGGGATAGCCGAGCGTCATGGAGAAGTCGCCGTCCTTGTATCCCTGCATCGAGACGGGAGCCCACGAGGCGGGATGATAGGGCACGTTGCGCTCCGAGTATTCTGCCGGTCCGTTGGTGTCGGGGTCGGCATAGATGCGGAATACGGAGAAGTCGCACGTCTGGCGCGGCCACATCCAGTTGTCGGTCTCACCGCCGAACTTACCCATCGACTTGGGGATGGCGAAGACCAGACGGAGGTCGCCGAAGATCTGGTTGACCGATGCGTAGTAGGCATTGCGCTCGTAGTAGGGCTTGATCTCGACAGAGAGCGTCTTGTCGATCTTCTTGACAGAGTCGTTCATAGCCTGCTCCAGCGAGTCGATGACCTCCTCGGCCCTGTTGTCGTCCATGTCGTCGATGCCGAGGGCCATGAGCTTCGGGGTGACGTCTATCTGGTCGCGCATGATGGCCACGAACATGTCCTTGTTGGGCAGCTCCTCTTCATAGGTCTTGGCATAGAAGCCGTTGAGCATGTAGTCGTGCTCTACGGTGGAGTGGCTGCGGATGGACTCGAAGCCGCAGTGGTGGTTGGTGAACACCAGTCCGTTGGGCGACACGACCACGCCTGTGCAGTAGCCAGAGAAGTTGACGACATAGTTCTTGATGGCATTCGGCGACTTATAGAGGTCGTCGTAGCTGAGCTGGAACCCCTCGGCCACCATCTGCTCGTAGACAGCCTGCGGCAGGTTCATCAGCGTCCACATGCCCTCGTCGGCCTTGGCTCCGAGCCAGGCGAGAAGGCTGAAAATCATTACTGAGAATTTTTTCATGACATTTATCGATAAGTTAATGTTTTGAATTGTGGGTGCAAAGTTACGAAAAAACGAGAGATATGCAAAGAAAAGTGGTCTTTTCTTGTATTTCGGCAAAAAAAGCCTCCCACCCGTCGCAGGCAGGAGGCAGAAAAGAATGCTTATGAGAAAAAACTACAATTCTTGCTTCTTTACTTATCGAGGACAATGACCTTACGCAAGGATGCGTCATCCATGCGAATGATTGTCAAGCCCTTGCCCATATTACCTTTTAGGGGAATCCGACGTCCCGCGACATCGTAGGCTTCTGTCGTCAGCCTGCCTGCTCTACCTTCAGTAATGCCTGTCGGCGTAGCCTCCTCAGTTGGTGTCACGAGCGGCACGCAACCGCTATTCTCTATCACACAGTTTGTCGGGTCCGACGAGTCATAGTTGGCCAAGACCGCCACCACCTTCAGATTCTCACGTTTCCACGAATCGTCGATTGTGAAAAGATAGTCGTAGGCATAGACGTTGTCTTGCCAGTCTACAGGCTCTCCCCAGGAACTGTTATAGCCGCGTATGACATGTTGCTGCATATATACGCCAACGGCCCCTATCTGGTTCCTCGCCTTCACTTCGTCCTCCGTCAGATAAACCGTCAGTGTCGGGTTGGCAGCCTTGAACAATCCGTTCTGCTTGCAATTGACGTGAGCCGTCACCTCGGTCGTGTCCTCGTTGCATGTCAGGCTCACCCCCACGATAGCGTTGGCCGTCAGCAGCAGTTCTTTGTCAAACCACCCCGTCAGCTCGTCTGCCGACGAGGGAATGAACACCGGAGCTTTCTTCGATGTACTCTGAATGTCGAAATAGGGTTGGCGATTGATCATCACAGCCGGAGCATACATACTGCCACCGTTGTTATACAGCCAGGTCAGATCCTCATCGCACGGCTGCGTCAGCCAGTCGTCGTAATAGCCGGCATGATGGCAGACGGCAAACACCCTGTCTTCATATTCCCGGCTGCTCTTCAAGGCATTGTGCAGGAACCCGGCCACACGAGGACAGTTCACACACTGCTCGGTTGTAAACTCTTCCACAAGGACGTTCTTCTGGTAAGTGAACTTTGCCTCAATGCTGTTGTTATCAGGGTTCTCGTCCTGATTGCCGCCGATGTTGTCTATGGAGAAGGTCCACAGGTTGTTCTCGTCCGTTTCCACACCAGGGTCGAAGCCGAAAATCACCGTTTCGCTCCTTGTCGACGCTATGTTTTGGTGTATATCCACACCAATGGCATCAATGCCATCTGTCACGCAACTGATGTGAAACCACTGGGCCGCCTCCGTACCATAGTTGTGGATGGTAGCTTTCGCTTGTAGGGCTGTCACCCCCTTGCCCGGATCAGGCGACACCTGCATCGACAGGAAACCGTAGTCGTAGCGAGCTATTTGGTCTCCACTGATCAAGGCCTCTATGCTCAGAACGCCTTTGTCGCTGATGTCCTGCCAGTCGTCATCACCCAACTTTACGAACGAAGTGTTGTCCATTGGCTCGCCTACCACCGAGATGGTCTTCACCGTCGAGTTCTGGTGGATGGTGTAGCCTATCAGGATATCGCCCATATCCTCGGTAATGGGCAAGGGTCTATAAAGCTGCACCTCATTCCATCCTTTGCTGATTTTCGGCGATGTCGACCGTGTTATCGTTCCTGTAGCCAGCGTTTGTTCCATGTTGCCGTCACGCACCCACACATGCAATGTATCGATGTTTACGCGGGCCACCAAAGCAACACGTATCGTCGTGATGTAGTTGCCAGCGTACGCTTTCAGTGCTGACGAACGCAAGTAGACGGCAGCCTCTTGATAGCCCTTACCCGTCAGCTGGTAGTCTGACGACGAGGCTATTTCGCCATTGCAATACCCCAATGTTATCGTACCTTCAGACTTCGCCGTTAGGCTTGCGATAACCAACAGTAAAAATACAATTCTTCTTCTCATGATGATTCAATATCATTTCACTATATATTTCTTATTCTTTTTGACGGTGACACCTCGCACTCCGTAATTCGCACCTCTCACGTCGTATCTCCTTCCTTGCATGTCGTACTTCGCACCCAGCTCCCGGGCAGACTGGCTACCGCTCACAAACCTCGTTCCGTATGCGCCGTCCGTGTCGGCGCCAATACCAGTGACACTGCCATTCTCTATCACCACTTGGCATTCGGGCGACAGCAGCGAACGCTCTTCACCGGCGACTCCCCTCACACGGAAGCTGTAGAGTCCTGCAGACAGACCGTCAACACGACACGAGGTCTGTCCCCCTGTACTCACGTCGGTTTTTCCAGCCAGCGGCGTGCGACTCATCATCGTGCATTCTGCCATGATGTCGTCCACCACGATGAAGCCTCCGTCCCTTTCGTAACGGATACGTACTTGATTGCAGAAGGTAGGAATAAGATAATCGGCAGCATCGAAAGGTACGTCCACCGTTATCGTCGTACCGGCTGTTTCCGGGGTAAAAGAAGCCAGTTCCTGCCAGTCGTCTGTGCCTTGCTCTGCCACTTCGACGATGAGCTGCCCACTCGCACTCTTCGCACGATACCAGAACGAAAGGCTCCTGACAACCGTTTCAGGCCAGGCCACGACCAGATAGTCGCCATCCTTGAAGAAACGAAGCGACGGTGATGCTGCACCGTAATAGTCTTTCACCGAATAGTATGATGTGCTGCTGCTCTCCCACAGCTGGGGCATCCCATCCCCTTTACCCGAGAAGTCGTAGCCCTTTTGAGTCGTATCGTCTGCATAGGCATGGCTGAAGACCGTCAGCTCATAGTCGTCCGCCTCCTCTATATCCGACCAATGAGCCGTGAACCCTCCTGCCTCTATGTCAGTAGCATACGCTTCTTGCGAAAAACGCTTTACGAAATCAACCTTCTCCGTATGCGCCACAATAACGCAGGGTTGCGACATAAATTCGCCCCTGACGGCACTCACGGCAATCCGGTAGTCCATGTCGTCCGCAAGACCATCTATGCGTATCTCTTCAACCACCGTCGTTCTGTATGCGTCGACCGTGTCGACGCTTTCCCCCAATGTACTCACAACCACGCGATAGCTGGTGGCCATGGGAACTTCAGCCCAGGTGAAGCTTAACAAACTGTCTTCCACCTCTCTGATAAGAATCTCATCGGGAGCCGGCATCTCAAAGCCACTGCCAGCCACGAGGAAACTAACCAGTCCGGCCTGCTCTGTCAGGCCGTCGACAGTCAGCCGCTCTTCCTCCGACCAGTCTTTCAGCGTGAAGTGAGTCACTCCTGCCTCACCTGGCATCGTATCGCCACTACGCGATGAGTCGGAAAGCTGTCCGTCGGCAGGAACGATGTCAACATGGTGATGAAAGGCATCCACATTCACCGTGTTCGACTGCCACAACTCGTCGTCTTCGTCAATGTGCCACATCAGCATACCGTGGCCGTAGATAAACACGTCCCACGACTCTTGCTGGCGGTTTTCCAGTACAAAGAACTCATTTTCCTTTTCTGGCACCTCTACATAATAAGCCTTGTTAGAATAAATCAGCGGCGGCAACAAGGACAGCGAGTCGCTTTGAATGTTGAGCGTGTCAGGCGTCAGCCAACCCAACACCATACGCTCGTAGCCGGAGAAGGTGGGAGGTGTATGCATATTGTTATTATACGAACCCGCTGCCATCGTGTCCCAATAGTTGATTCCCACGTCCAAAGGGTTGTACGAAACGTTATACAAGTCGGGCAGGCCCAGGATATGTCCAAACTCATGTACCACCGTGCCGATACCCGTCGGAATCAGTTCTCCTTCAGGGTTATAGCGCAACTCATTCGAGCAGAAATAGTGTTTAATGTGCTTACCGCACAGATTGAGATCTATTTCCCATGCTTCGTCTAAATCGGCGGCATGGGGCCAGATATATTCCGTACCGTTCGGTGTATCGGCCTGTCCATTGCCGGCATAAATGAAAGCGATGTTGTCTACATTGCCATCGCCATCGGCATCATACTCGGAGAAATCCACGCCAAGGCTGTCTACAGCCAATTCGCAGGCCGACTTCACTGCCAACCCCATCCGACAGTCTTGACCTTCGGCATCGGAGCCATAGAAAGTGGCTTTTCCTGACAGGACAATCGGCCCCACGACAACGAATTCCGGGTCAAACTGGTTCATTGAGGTCTGACGATAGAAGTCGCGGGCCGAACCATTGGCTCCGTTGGAGTGCGTAAAGCCTTCCTCGTTGAGCATTCGCGTGTAGAAATCTTTCGGGTCGCTCATGCTGGAGAATTTCGTATCGCTAAATTCCAGCAAGAATACCAGCGTGCGCTGGTGACCTTGTGTGGGAAAGTCGTTGATCAGTGGGTGTGCATACGATGAAAGTGCTGAGTCGGCAGCTCTCCCGCGCTTCTCTCTCTTGGGGAGTTGGCGCTTCATACCCTTTTTCCATGCCTTGTCGAGCGTTGTCGGCTCCATCATTCCCGTGGCATGGTTGTAGAGAAGCGGTGTGCCGTCCTCTGCGTAACAGGCATGTCCATGCTCATCACCACGCACCACTACAGTGATGTAGCTTCCATCAGCTTGCCTGATGCGTTTTGGAGCGGGGTCGGCAGGTATAGCCGCAGCCGTTTGGCAATTCAACAACAGCCCAAGACAAACAACAACAGCGTTCTGCCAGACGGATGATATCATTTTTCTCATTCGGTATTGAAATAGTGATCAGCGTTGCCACTCACCCGTCTATACGACATAAAGGTGATGGCAACGCTGACAGGTTGTCAAGTTGATTACTTAATGATCACTTTTACTGTTTTTCCATTGGCCTGACGCACGATATTCACACCATGCTTCTTAGTGCTTATCTCACGGCCACTCAAGTCATAATACTTGTCGGAAGACAACTTGGTGTTGTCTATTTCCTCGATACCCGTAGCTTCAAGCAAGTTGCTCAGAGCCGACTCGCCCAAGTCGTAGACGGCACTGACGGCCACCTGTGAGTAGATGGCGGGAGCAGAGGTCGTCTCTGTGAAGCTGTCGAGAACACCGTTTACATAGACATTGTAGCCTAAGAGCTGCGGTGCGAGAGCTGCAGTATAGGAAATATTGTCTACGAGGATGTCGAAACCGTTCTGCGTAACGTGGATGGCAACATATTTTGCGTCGTCGGGCAGTGTTACGCTTTGGTTGCTCCACTGTCCCATCGTACCGGTACCGGTCACGGATTTCAGCACATTGGTGAATGATGCGGGGTCGCGGTCGGTGCTGCTGGTAAGCACTTTGATGGTGCAATCGGCACCATTCAGACACACGTCGAACGTGAATTCGGTTCCAGCCTTCACTTCTGGCGAGATAAACCAGTCGTCGTCGGCTTTCGTTGAAGTGCGGCCGTCAGCGTCAACGCCATAGTTACCCCAGGCGATGAGACACTTGTCGCCATAAGGCGTTCCGTGCGTACTCTTGGCAGCCAAGACACCTGCTCCGGCCTCGGTGTTGCTCCATGTCATCCATGCGAGCTTCTCGTTCATGTAAGGCCATGTGTTGCCATAATACTGTATAAAAGACATAGTGAGGTTTTCGTCGAGGTCGGCAGTGTTCCATCCGGCGATGTTGTCGGTCAGGAATGCGGGAAGTGTCTCGAAGTCGAGCACTGTCTCATAACCGTCGAGAGCTTCAGGAGCCTCCCAGGTGATACCGCCATTAGCGCGCTGCAAGTTGGCAGGTGCCGGCAGGTCGTATTGCGTCGGTGTCAGTTCAACTTCAGTAGTGAGGTTGTTGTCCTCGTTCTCATCGCCGTCGAACAACACTTCGGCCGAGTAGATGATTTCCTCTTGCGACATATTGACAGGCAGTTGGAATACGAAGGTAGCAGACTTTCCGCTCTCAAGAGTTTCCTCTGCAAACTGTTCGTCGATAATCTCGTCGTTGAGTGTGAACATGACGGAGTAGTCAGCTGCGGGTTCGGCACCCATGTTGGCGACGGTAACCTCGATGGTTTCTGTTTTACCTACGACAGGATTCTGGGGTACGCTGATGGCAGCGGCTGCCAAGTCCTTGCCTGTTCCTTCAGAAATGTTCCAGTTGTCCATGAAGATGTGGTTGGCGGGATTTGGCAGATAGCCTACGACGCCAATTTGCGCTTTCTTCCCGGCGACCTTGGACAGGTCGAACACGTGTTCGACCCATCCGGCATTGCCTGTGAGCGTCTGCTGCTCGGTGATGGTCTCAAAGTTACAGCCATCGGTTGTTGCCTCTATGGCGACGTATGCACCTTCGGGCATATTGGGTGCATGGTTGAGCCAGAGTCGGAACATGGGATGGGAAGTTTCCGTGAAGTCGAGGATAGGACTTACGAAAGAGCCTGAGCCTTCGCCTGTATTGTTGTTGACGAATACGATCTGCGCTCCACCGTTTTGTGGGAGGATGTTGGTGTTATAATACCCGGCGTCGACAGCCCACTGTTGACCGTTGATTCCTGTCTTGTTGATATATACATCACCGACGAGAGCATCAGCATTGAACGGCTCTGTGAAGGGTAGGGGCTGGGGCTTGCCGAGTACGATGCCGACGCGTGAGAGGTTGCGGTTGTAGTATTCGAAGTCTCTGACGACATCGTTGATAGCATCTACGGCAAGGATGTACTGGTTTTGTTTCTCTGTGGCGTCGAGGATTTCCACTTCTACCGAGGTCTCGGTGCCGGTCTCTCCGAGGAGGGTGTATGGCGGCCATGAGCCCTGGTATTTATAGACGTGGTAGGAAACGGCTTCCGGGTCGACATATCCTCCGTTCTCACCTTCAGCATCGACAGGATCCCAAGTGAGGAGCAGCTCGTTCCACTCTTCGCCCCATGTTGCCTGCAGGTTTTGCGGAGCCTTGGGCTTATCTGGTCCGACGAACTTCCTGATGTGTACGGGGTATCCCTCACCTTGCTCGTTGGCAGCGACGACCTTGTATTGATTCCACCCCCATGTTGCCTGTACGTCGAGTGAGACATTGGCTCCAGTGGAGACTTCCTCGTTTTGTGCGAGTAGGTTGCCGTCGTTGTCGTAAACGGCGACGTTTGTGAGCGATTCGATGGTGTTGCCCTCTATGTCGGTTGTCGGCAAATTGAAAGAGAGTGTTCCGCTAAGCTCACCCTTGGGAGCGGGAGTGAAAGCGAGATCGCTGACGTTGGCTGGAGCCAACGGTTCGGCGACTTTGTCGACAGAGACGTCGTAGATGGTCCATCCGTTGCCTTCGGCTCGGTTATTGAAGTCGTGGAATCCGAAATAGTAGAGTCCGTCGTTTTCAGGACGTACATAGTAGTAGTGCGTCTCCTGATTGCGTATGGTGTTGTTGATGCCATGTCCATAGACGGACGTCGCGGTGATATGATCTATTTCGTTGGTCTGTTGCTCTGGGGTGTTGCCCTGTCCGTATGTGATGTAGAGGTCGCCGCATCCCTCTACAGTGGTGCGTAGCATATAGAGCTTGCCGGCCTCGAAGAGCATGGGAGGCGTGATGAGCCAGTCGTCGTTCTCACGGTTATAGGCACCGGTGACATAGTGGTAGTAGTTGTTGTATCCCCACTTGAGGAGTGTCCCCGGCGTATTGACGTCGATGATTTCCCATCCGTTCAACATAGACTCGTTTTCGAAGTTGTTGACATACGGCATGGTTGCATACTTTCCACCCATCTGAAGAGGAGTGGTAGCGGGCAGTGAGGTCTTTCCCTTTGCTGTGGCATAGATGCTATAGGTGTAAGCAGTGAGCACTTCGCTTTCAATCACCTCGGAAGCTTCGAGGGTGGTGATGTCGGCGGCGATGGTGTCGCCTGTGACATTGTTGACGACGGTGTAAGTCATTTCCTCGGCTCCATACTCTGTATTGAAGTCGGCGAAACGGCTCTTCTGGGGGGCCTGCCAGGTTATCTTTGCATTTTGTGAGTCGGTGATGACGAGTGAGGGCTTGAGCGGAGCCTCTGGGGCATCGTAGCCTACAAAGATGGTCTTTGAGAGAACGATGGGATTGACGGTCTGGCTGATGTTATAGTCGCCGGGAGTCACTTTAATGGAGATAAAATGGAGTCCCGGATTGACTTGGAATGTCTTCTCGACGACGGTGCCGTAGTCGAGGTTACTCCAGTAGCCAGAGGGGTAGATGGGTCCTATGTTAGATGTGGTGAAGTTGGCCGTGACCTTCTTGTAATTATACGACTCGAACTCAAAGTCGGTGCCATCGGCATACTTTGCCTCGGGCAGCGTGAACTTGACGGTGATTTCCTCCGTCTCGTTGTTGATGGATAGCTCGAAGTCGTCAATGGTCTGCCAGTCCTTGAGTTCGGTAGAGGTGCCCGTCTGTGTCGGTCTCTCGTAGAACATGCTATAGCTGGTACCGTATGTGATGTGTTCGGTGGTGTTGACGAGGTTGATGGTCTCGATGTCGCCAGTGGCGACGGACATGCCCAGTTCGGGATCCCAGGTGGAGGGAGCATACGTATTGACGTAGAAGAATTGTCCGGCATGTTCCATGTCGTAGTGGTTATAAAGAATCTTATAGACCTTCGTGTCGTATATCATCGGCTGCTGTCCGATGGTGTATTTCCCCTGTACTCCGTCCATGGGTGCAATCTTGGTGAGTTGCATCTTGGTAAGGTCGAATCGTGCGAGCCAAACTTTCTCGTCGAAGGTGTAGTTGACAAAGATGGTGCCGCTGCTGCAGCAAAGTCCTCGCGGTACGACGCGTTCGCCGTTGATTTCATCGATGCGTGCGAGGCGCTTCATCTGCCAGGTGTCGGTGTCCATGATATTGAGATAGTAGTGTTCCTGTTTGTCATCCTCCTCGGAAGCATCAGAGAAGGAGATGGCATATACCTTATTATATTGGGAATCGTAGCTAAGAACCCAAGGTGCATAGCTCTTCTTTTGTCCAGGAATGTCAACGACCTGCTGTTCGAGCTGTTCGAAGGTTAAGGCATCGTAGGTCGTGACGGTAAGGCTGTTGAAGATAGTCGCCCCTGTCCAGTGCTGCGTAGTGACGGGCAGGATGCAATAGAGCTTTCCGCCGGCCATATAAGAATAAGGAGACAGGTAGGGAGCAGAAGAGACAGTATCTGTCTCGAAGACATCTTCGCCTTTTTCGTATTTCCATCCTGTTTCAGCACCGTAGTTGACACCAGTAATGTTGAAATTGACCATGCCTCCGGTCTGCGTTGTGCCGTCGGCTGCTAATCCTGCTGCAGTGTTAAAGCCACTGTACTTGTAGACCGTATCGTCTTCCGGCCCGTATGGATCCTTCCTCGGAGCCTTTCTGACATCATTTTCGAGTCGGGTCATGGCTGGCTCGTGGCCGTTCTGCAACAGATAGCGGCCCCATACAGTCTTGTCGGCATCAGAGGTGAGCGCCCATCCACTGGTATAGTCCTTTCCTGCCACCAGCGCCATAGAGTCGGTGAATTGGGTGGTGGGTGATGACTGATGGGTGTTGACAGGCTCGCCAACGTTCACGTCGGCACTCTTCAACTGCACCTGAGCCTGGAGGCTTGCAGAGGAAGCTGCCAACGTTGCCATCAATAAAAATGTTAACTTTTTCATAAGCTTTTCGTTTAATAAGTGAATACTAAGAATGAAATATGCCGCAAAGTTATCGTTTTCTTTCAAAAGGCGCAAGAAAAAGAACTTCGGGCTTTTCCTGTTTTTTAAAAATGGTAGAAAAAACAGCCGTTTTACGGGCTTTTCTGAAAAGAGACAGGCATTTTTTGAGCATTTCTTTCACATTCTGAAAAATAATGTGTAAATTTGCAGGCGATAAACAAAACGTACGCCTTCGTGGCACTTTATATGATTATTTTGCTGAAGCAAATGAAAAGCCATACAACTATATATTTAAGGGTGATGCTCATCGCTGCACTGATTCACTTCGCCACCGGCATTCGCGCTTCTGAGGATGTGAACGACCAACTTCGACAGCTGACCGCCACGGGCATCACATACGTACAGGCAGAGCAATACAGCGAGGCTCTCGACTATTTCATCGAAGCGCTGAAACTGGCTGAACGTAAAAAAAACGACCGCGGGGTATACATCAGCTGTACAAACATAGGCACAGTGTTTTCCTACACTAAGGACTACAGCAACGCGCTCTACTACTACCGCAAATCGTACGATGCAGCCTTGAAGGCAAAGGATAGCAACTCTCAGGCTAAGACGCTCATCAACATTGTTGGAACATATTTCGAAATGGATGACGCTGCGAATGCTCGTCGCTACAACGAACTATTCATCAAGACTTCGATGGACGACCTCAAGCTGAAACACTACTATACGCTCTACAACAATGCCGTGGTGGCACGATTAGAGAAGAAATACGACATGGCTCGCTATTACTATGAACAGGCAATGAAGCATCTGCCGGAAGAGATTCCATCGAAAGGAGTGAATCACCTCATCGACTTGGGGCATATAAGTATGGACGAGGGACACGAAGACGAGGCCATCAGTTTTTTCCTGAAGGCATTGGCCGAGGCGGCAGGCCTCGGACAGCACAGAAGTGTGATCGAAGCCTGCGAACAACTGACCATAGCCTATGAAAAAATAGGGGATAAGGAACGAGCAGAATACTATAAGAACAAGGCGCTGGCCACGAGCGACACGCTCTTCAACCAACAACAGCTGAACTTCTCGAAAAGCCGACTCACCGACTTCGAACGCGACAAGAGCCAACGGTATATCGACTCGCTGAACACTTCGCTGAACATCTCGCTTGTGGTAATGGCATTCGTGGCTCTCTTGCTGCTGCTCTCAATGGCCTTCATCCTGGTGATACGGCGTAAGAACAAGACGCTGACCGACTCTTACGAGCTGCTCATCGAGAAGAATAAAGACCTGAGCAAACAGGCGGAGCAGAGCAAAAACTTGCGCGAACAGTATCTCGCCGTGTTAGACAAGCTGGAGAAGGTATCATCCCTTCCTTCCAGAGAGGAGGAAGAAGCATCCTGCGAGGACGGAGAAGGCAAGGGCTCGTCGTATCTGAACGAAGAGCAGATGGCTCGTCTGGCACGCAAGATTACCTCGGTGATGGAGGATGTCTCGGTGATATCAAACCCCGACTTCAACCAGAACATGCTGGTGCAGCTGACGGGCTCGAATACCACCTACGTTTCAAATGTCATCAATGTGGTCTTCGGCAAGAACTTCAAGGCTATGCTCAATGAATATCGCATCAACGAGGCTTGCAAACGTCTTGTCGACACTGAGCATTATGGACACATGACCATTGAGGCTATCTACCGCGAACTGGGCTATGTATCGCCAACGGTATTCATCAATGCCTTCAAGAAGGTGAACGGCATGACACCATCGCAATATCAGAAGTTGGCACGCGAGAAGAACAGCTACGATGAACCCATCAAATAACAATCATATCAGAAAGAAGAATCATGAAGACAAATTACGAAATCCGCTATGCTGCGCATCCCGAGGATGCCAAGAGTTATGACACAAAGAGAATACGCCGCGACTTCCTCATCGAGCGCGTCTTTGCACAAGACGAGGTGAACATGGTCTACTCGATGTACGACCGTATGGTGGTGGGCGGTGCCATGCCCGTCGGCGAGGTGCTCACCCTGGAGGCCATCGACCCGCTGCGCGCCCCGTTCTTCACCACACGTCGCGAGGTGGGCATCTTCAACGTGGGAGGTCCCGGAACAGTGTGCGTGGGCGACGAACAGTTCCACCTCGATTTTAAGGAGGCACTCTACATCGGCCGCGGCGACCGCGACGTGACCTTCGCCAGCGACGATGCCGGGAAGCCAGCCAAGTTCTATTTCAACTCGACGACGGCCCACAAGGAGTACCCCTGTCGGAAGATAACGAAGCAGGATGCCGTCGTGGCCCACATGGGATCGTTGGAGATGTCGAACGAGCGCAACATCACCAAGATGATCGTCAACCAGGTGCTGCCCACTTGCCAGCTGCAGATGGGTATGACCGAGCTGGCCACCGGCTC
>JAGBLC010000038.1 GCA_017635615.1 Prevotella sp. | reverse complement strand
TTTATGAAAAGAAAGATTCTGTTTCTGACGTGATTACTTGAAGAGTTCGTCGAGCAGGGTGTAGAAGGCAGGATCTTCACCCACGATGGTCTTCACAATCTTGCCATCCGGACCAACGACAATCTTTGTGGGGAATCCCTGAATGCCGTAGTCGCTGAGCACCTTCGAGTCGCGCGGGTTGTAGACGTGCAGCCAGGGCAGCTCGTGCTTTGCGACGGCCTCTTTCCACTTGGCCTCCGTGTCGTTGCAGTCGATGCCGAGAATCTCGAACTTTCCCTTATACTTATTATAATACTCCTTCATCTCGGGGAAGCCCTTGATACACCATCCGCACCACGAGCCCCAGAAGTCGAGGATGACATACTTGCCGCGAAGGCTCGACAGGGCGAGCGGCTTGCCGTTGATGTCGTTGAGCGTGAAGTCGGGAGCCACGGCGCCTGCTGCCTGCTTCTGTGCTGCCTCGGCCTCAGCCTTCTGCTGTGCCTCCGTCATGTCGATTATCTCCTGGTAGAGCATCTTGCAACGACCGTCGCGCACCGCGGGAGCGAGCAGTGCCACAGCCTCCTTCATCTTGTCGAGGTTGTCAAGCTGCGGGATGACGGCTGTCGTGGCCTCCTCGTTGGCATGCTCCTTGATATACGTCATCAGTTTGCTGGTGAAACGCTCTTGGATAGGCTCGATGCCTTCCTGATAGCGCTTCATCACCTCTTCCTGAGGTGTGCCGCTGGCCATGAGTTGCTGCATCTGCTGGGTGAAGTCGTTCACTTCCTTCTGAGCCTCCTCGATGAAGAGGTCGGCCTTGTGATACTGGCTGTAGAACGTAGAGCCGTCGATGTCGTAGCGGCTCTCGTCGGCCTGTGTGAGCACTACCTCTTCGCCTCCGACAGCAGGAATCTGGTAGTATTTGGCGCTGCGGTCGCCCCGGAACACGGCTGGCTCAGCGAGCAGTATTTTTGTGGGCTGAGGGATGTTGACGTTGAAGTCGAAGACCCCTTGCTTGCCTGTGAAGGTCTGCCGGTTGTCGTCGGTCACCATGACGATGATGGTGTCGCCCACGTTCTTACAGTTCATTTTTACGTGTAGGGTGTTGTTGTCGTCGGCGCATCCCGCTGTCATCACGGCGAGCAGGCCCAAAGTGATAAATGCTTTTTTCATGTTTCTTGTTTTTTGTCTGTTATATCTTTAAAACGTAAAAAGGGGCGAAAAGTGTATTCCCGCCCCTGATATTTAAGTTTATTTAAAGATTTCTTCCAACAGCTGGTCGAGCTTGGCATCCTCACTCTCGTCGATGCGGTCGACAATCTTCCCTTCGCGGTCGATGAGGAACTTCGTCGGGATGGAGTGGACGGCGTATTTGTCGCTGATGTCGTTGGAGCGGTCGTCCTGGCCCGTCTCGCGGTTCATCTTGAAGCCGCGCAGCACGTGGTGATAGCCCTCGCCGACGAGTCCGTCTTTCTCGATGGCTTTATGCCAGGCTTCGGGTCGTGAGTCGTCGTCGCTGACATAGACCACGTCAAGTCCTCTTTCGTGATATTTGTCGTAGAGTGATTTGATGTGCGGGTTACTCTTTCGGCATGGCACACACCACGAGGCCCAGAAATCAAGGATGACCACCTTGCCCTTCAGACTTGGCAGTGTGAAGTCGTTGTCGGTGAGATCCTTAGCGGTGAAGTCGGGCGCTATGTGCCCAGGCTGTGTTTTGCCTCTTGCTTCCAGCTCGTTCTCTATCTCCTCTGTTCCTCCGTACAGGCGGACACGTTCGGAAAGGTTGTCATAGGTCTGCCGCAACTCGTCGTAGCTCATGTGGCTCATGTCCATGAAGAGATACTGTGCAGCAAGGTATGAGTCGGTATGCGTTCGGTAGAAGTCGGTAGTTATCTTCTTATACTGTTCCTCGTATGGCTTTGCCTGCTGATAGATGGCTTCGCGCTGTTTGTCGGTTTTGGCAGCACGACTTTTCATATTGAAAGCTGTCAGCTTGTCGACGATGGGGTTCAGCTGCGCCATCAGTTCGTTCTGTTCGTCCTGCGTCTTGCCGCCCTTGATGACAGCCTCCGACAGCTTGCCAGAGGGAGCGTCTATCGTAACCGGCTGTCCTTCCAGTGCCACCTGGCAGAAGTCGGGTTGCGACGTGGGAGTCATCTCACCGATAAAGAGAGACGCAGGGCAGTAAGGCTTGTAAAAAACGCCACTGAAGCTGAACTTTCCGTCTTTCACCGTTGTCGTCGTCTGTTGCTGATGCGGGTAGTGGCCGTAGCTCATCATGACCGTTTTCCCTTCGGCGTTGGCGATGGTGCCTTCTATGCTGAAGGGATATTCGGCCTTCCCCAGCAGACGTTCCAACTCCTCCTCTAACTGTTCGTCGCTATCTATCTTGCAGACGATGCGGCCTTCGCTGTCAATGAGATATTTTGTGGGCAGGAAGTGGATGGCGTATTTGTCAGAGATGTCGTTGGTGTGGTCGATGCCTTCGATGCCTTTCGAACGGTCCCATTTCATGCCCCGCAGCACATGGTGGAAGCCTTCGCCCTTTAGGTTGTCTTGTTCAACGGCCTTACGCCATGCATCTTCGTTGTTATCATCGTCGCTGACGTAGACCATCTCCAGGCCTTTGGCGCGGTATTTCTTGTAGAGCTCGAGCATGTGAGGGTTGCTCTGCCTGCATGGCTTGCACCACGAAGCCCAGAAGTCGGCTATCACGACATGCCCACGGAGGCTGCTCATGGTGAACGGCTTGCCGTTGATGTCTGTGGCGGTGAAGTCGGGTGCCGTGCAGCCCGGTTGCACCTTCTCCAAGGCTGCTATTTCCTTGACGATGTCTTCGCAGTGGCCATACTGCTTCACGTTGTCGGTAAAGCTGTCGTATACTTCCTTCAGTTCCGAATAAGTCATGTTGCCCGTGTCGTAGCGGAGGTACTCAGCCGATAGGTACGAGTCAGGATGTGTGCGGTAGAAGTCGGTTCGTTTTTCCTTCATCCGTTGCGAGTAGGGGTGCATCTGCTCCTTCAGTGCTTCGCGTTCCTCTGCGGTAGAAGCAGCATCGAATTTCTCGCTCAATTCATCCAGCTTGCGTTGGTCTTCGCTCATGGAGGCATTGAGCGTATTTTCTTCTTCTTGCGTCTTGCCGCCATGGAACACAGCCTTCTCGAACTTCTCGGCTTCGATGCTGGCTGTCAGCTTGCCGGGTTCCAGGTGGAAGCGGGCCAGCTTACGGTTGCGGTAGTCGTCCAAGTTGCCCATGAGCAGCACGGCATTCTTGTGAGGAGCATCCAGGGTACCCTTAAACTGGAATTTTCCTTTCTTGACGATGGCACTGTCCTTCACTTGGTCGAACCACAGGTACACTTTCTGTCCGTTGGCCCCCGTGATGTTGCCTTTCAGAACGAACTTGCCACCCTGTGCCATCGATGCTCCTGTGAAGAGGAGCATCGATGCTGTGGTCAATAGAATTCTTTTTGTCATATTCTTGTTAGTCAATGGTGAACCCGGGGTTCTGGTCGCTTTCCTTCAGCTCGTAGTTGTACTTAAACTCGTCTGACGGGATGCCCATGACGTTGTACATCTTGTTGCTATAGGCGGGGTTGAACTGCAGGGTGATGCTTTCCGGGAAACGGAGTATGATGGAGTGCTCCAGTCCACATTCAAAGGAGAGGTTGCGCATGTTCTCGTTGAAAATTTGCTGTAGCATGGCTTCCTGAGTGGTGGCAGCGTCGACGGCCGTGAAGTCTTCGATGCCAGCATGCGACAGCACGGTCTTGAGCAGTTCGCCAGCCTCGGCAATGTTGCCCAGACGTGCCAGAGCCTCAGCGCGGAGCAGGTAAATCTCAGTCAGTCGCATCTGATATTGGCTTTCCTCGATGGTATTGGCCTGCATCACGCCAGGTACGAGGTGCTTGCAGATGGCTGTTGAGACTGTCTCGTACGTCACGAGGTCGCCATTCTCACCCCAGTAATAGCCCATTGTGGTGAAGTCGAAGAACATCTGCTCTTTGCGTGGGTCGCCCTCGAAGAGTGCAAGCAGCGGCTCAGAAGGGTTAAACTGCGGTTCGCCGCGATAGAAGTAAGCCTCGTAGACGTCGGTTTGGTTGTCTTTGGGCATGATGCCGAAGATGACCTCCGAGCTGCCCAGTCCCTTTGCATGGAATACGTCCATGACATTCTCTTCCAGCGCATACGGGCCGTTGTTGATGATGTCGGCACAAAGGGCGGCTGCATCCTGATAGTCGGAGCCTTCGCCACGCTGCATCAGTACACGAGCTTTCAGACCTTTAGCCATCCATTTCGAAACATAGTAGTTGTCGTTTGTTGCGGGAGCGTTCTCGATTGCATAGTCCAGGTCCGAGAGAATCTGTTCGTAGCTCTCCTTCACCGAGATGCGTGGGCAGGGCAATGAGAGCATCGTGCTCTGTTCCGTGCGGTTGATGATGCCGTAGGGACTGCTCGTGTCCCATGAATAGCCGAAGAAGACAAGCAGATTCCAGTCGGCCAGGGCGCGCATGGCGTGAGCCTCGCCTAAAAGCTCTTTCTTCTTGTCGCCCACAAACCATCTGTCGTCGGCATCAGCCATCTGCCTGATGAAGGCGTTGGCAGCATTCACGGTTCCATACTGTGGCGTCCAGAAGAAGTCGGAGTATTGTGCCAATGCCTGACCGTTGTGCGTTTCAAAAAGATACGGCCCTTGATAGTAGACGGCCGTTCCGGCGAAGTCGGCAGGGTAGGTCTCGTAGAAGTTGCAACAACGTGTCGACTTGACATCGTAGTTGTCGGTGCCACACTGTGCGTAGGTGTAGTAGACTCCGTTCAGGGCCACAATGGCACTGGCTTGGTCTACTATCACATTTCCATCGACTTTCGATTGCCCGGGCAGAGCTTCCAGCTCGTCGTTACAAGCGCAGAAGCCGCATGCCATAATGCTCAGGCATATCAGTTGAAATATCTTGTTTGTCATAATTCTTTATTGTAAATAATCAATTCTCAATTATCAATTCTCAATTAATCAGAATCCCACTCGCACACCGAACGAGAAGCTCTTCACCGTAGGATACGACGAGATGTCGCGTCCTCCGCCGCTCAGGCTGTAGGGGTTGTCGCTCACGGCGGGGTCTGGTCCGGGATAGCTCGTGATAGTAAAGAGGTTGCTTGCTGTAGCATAGAGCATGAGGTTAGTCAGGCCGAGTGGCTTCAGTACGCGGTTGTCGAAACTGTAGGCCAGCGAGAGTGTCTGCAGTTTCAGGTATGAAGCGTCGAATACATCGAGGTCTGTCAGTAATCCGTTACTGTTGTATGAGCTCAAGGCGTTGCCTGTGAAGTGTGTTGGTGTACTGGCATCGAGTACGGCCACGCCGCGGTTCTGCAGCGAGTTGAAGCTGCGGTCGCTGACATTACGCATGTAGAGCAGGTCGTTGCCATACGAGAAGGTGAAGGCAGCCATGAGCGACCAGTTCTTGTAACGCAAGGTGTTGGTGTAGCCACCATAGAAGTCGGGTGTACAGTTGCCGATGACATCCTGATAGTAGAACCCCGTCTCGTCGAGCAGGAAGTTGGGCGAACCGATACCGAGATCTTGGAAGAAGGAGAGCCACAGAGGCATAGTCTCCTTGAATGCATCCACTTGGGCCTGTGTCGTCATCAGGCCGTCAACCTTGTAACCGCAGAGGAGTCCGAGTGACTCTCCCTCACGGATGAGGCTCGTGCCGAGGTTCAGGGCCTTGCGGTCGGTGGCACTTGAGAACTGGTTGTCGAGCAGTTTCTCCACCTTCGAGGTGTTGCGCGAGATGTTAAGCGCACCACTCCACTGCCAGTTCTTGGTACGGATGAAGTCGCCGTTGAGTTCCAGTTCCATACCCTTGTTGTTGATCTTTGCGATATTGCTTATAACTGTACCAAAACCGCTCGACGGAGCCGGTGTGACAGACAGCAGTGCATCGTCGGTGGTCTTGTCGTAGTAGGCGATGGTACCGCTCAGACGGCCGCGGAAGAACGAGAAGTCCAGGCCGAGGTCGCGCTGCAGGGTACTCTCCCACTTGATGTCGTCGTTACCAAGCTGAGTGGGTGCAATGGCACTCTTGCCGGCGTAGCTGTCGGGTGAGTAGAGCGAGAGGAACATCCAGTTGCCGATGTTCTGTGTACCTGTCTTACCAATGCTGGCGCGAATCTTTATCTCGTCAATCCACTTGGCCTTCTTCAGGAAGGGCTCCTCCGAGATGCGCCAAGCGATGGCTCCTGAGGGGAAGAAACCCGTGCGGTGGGCCTTTGCGAACTTCGACGAGGTGTCGCTACGTCCGGTAAAGGTGAAAAGGTAGCGGTCCATCAGTGTGTAGTTGACACGTCCGTAGAATGAGAGCAGGGCCGACTTGTAGAGTGGGTTGGCGCCTGCCACCTGGGCGGCGATGGCCGCAGAACTCAGGTTGTTCAGATAGTCGTCGTCGGGATAGCCTTTTCCCTTGGCAGAGAAATAGTCCTGCTTCTCGGTGTCCCATTCATGGCCGATGACGGCGTTGACAGCATGGATGTCGTTGAAGATGGCGTTGTAGGTCAGCGTGTTCTCCCAGAACGTGCCGATAGTGGTAGACTGAGCCTGTGTGCCCTGACCGCCTTCGCTGTCAGCTGCGCCATAGTAGCCTCCGCCGGCGAGGACGTAGCTCGGTACGTAGTTCAGCTGGTTGTAGTTGTTGTAGCTCAGCGAGATGGTCGACTTGAATTTCAAGTCCTTGATGATTTCGTACTCTCCGGCAATAGAGCCTTTGAAGCTATAGGTCTTACTGCGGTTGGTTGTCGAAGCAACGGCCATCGGGTTCTGGAACCCCACGTATGCAGCGTCGACACCGCCGATGGCTGCATAGTTGGCATACGAGCCGTCGCTATTGTAGGCGGGCAGGATTGGCGGGGCAGCCAATGCTTGGTTGTAGACACCACCATTCATGTTGTTCTTGGCATAGCTGGCATTGATCTTCATGTAGGTGCGGAAACGCTTTGTGATGTCGTTGTCCATGCTCACGTTGGCTGTCAGGCGGTTGAAGTCGGTGCCGATGAGTGTTCCCTCCTGGTTGGTGTACGAGAACGAGGTGTAATAGCGCGACGACTTACCGCCGCCGCTTACGGAGAAGTCGGCGTTGTGGGTGATACCCGAGCGCAGCACAAGGTCGAGCCAATCGGTATCAACGTAATCTACGCCGGTGAATCCAGCTGCTGCGGCAGCCGACTTAGCACCGTTCTGCACTCTCTCGAGCAGGGCGGTGTTGCTGTTGATGTAGCGCTCGTCGACACCGTTGGCGGCCATGTTCGTATTGGCTGTGTTGATGGCCTGTTCGAGGGCACCCATATACTGTTTGGCGTTGAGCACCTTCTCCTTGATGGGGTTGCTGATGCCGAGAGAGTAGCTGAAGTTGAACGTCGGCTTCTGGTCGCGCAGACCGCGCTTGGTGGTGATGATAACCACGCCGTTGGCAGCTTTCGAGCCATAGATGGCCGTTGCCGAACCGTCCTTCATCACGGTGATGCTCTCGATGTCGTTGATGTTCAGGCCTGCCAGCGAGTTCAGACCACGCATGAACGAGCCAGAGACAGAACCCATGTCCTGTTCGCCGTAGGAAGACCATTCTAGGGGGTTGTTTACGTCGGTAGCCGTAGAGATATATTCGTTGCGTATCTCGGTGGGGATGCCGTCGATGATATAGAGCGGATCGACGCCACCCTGCAGCGACGAGCCGCCACGGATACGGATGCGGACGGCACCACCAGGCGAACCGTCGGCCTTCGTCACTTGCATACCGGCTGCCTTACCCATCAGGGCATCGTCGATGGTGATGGACGGGGTCTTTGTCAGTTCGTCGGGGTTGACGGTGGCAACACTTCCGGTGAGGTCTTTACGAGCCATCGAGCCATAGCCGATGACCACGACGTCGTCAAGAAACAGACTCGACTTCAGTGTGACGTCTTTTGTTACATCCGATGTGCCGGCAGGAATGGCGACGTACTCGTTCTCAAGACCGACATACGAGAACTTCAGCGAGGTCTTCTCTACGGGAATCTTGAACGTGTAGTAGCCGTCGGCATCCGTCACCGTGCATACACGCGACTCGCCGATGCAGACGGGCACACCGATGAGCGTCTGGCCCTGCTCGTCGTATACGTGTCCCCGGATGGTTCGTTCACGTCCACTTAGCTTCTGCGGTGTCACGGTGACGATGTTGTTCTTGATAGAGTAGGAGCATCCGATGGACGACACTACCTGCTCGATTGCTTCACGGGCGGGTTTCTTCTTCACGTTGATGCTCACCTTTGGCCATGCCTTGGCGGTTTCGGCATCGTAGATGAAGCTCAGCCCGGTCTGTTTCTTCACTTCTGCAAAAAATTGCTTCACAGTGACGCTGTTCATTTGTAGGGTCACTGGCTTGTCCGCTGCTTCCTGTGCCGACAGACCGTAGGGCAGGCATGTCAGGATGAGCAGAAGGAGCATTTTGTAGAGGTACGAGGTACGTGGTACGAGGTACGATAATACGATTTGTTTCATACTCTGATCGTTTTTAGGTTAATATTGTTGGGTTCTTATAAGTCGAATGCGAACTCCACGCTGCGCGGCGGCAGGCATGCATGTTCGTCGCACGTCTGGTAGCCAACGGTGAGCTTCAGCTTGCCGTGGCCGCTGCCTTTGATCCGCTGCCGGAACAGGACATCACCCTCGTAGATAGTTGTGCCGTAGTCGCCGTCGGTGCGGAAGGTGGGCAGCTCCATGTCGCCATCTTTCTCCCATCCGGCGGGCAGTTCGATGTCGAAGGTACTGGCGATGTAGGGGTCTTGCTCGGCCACGAAGCCGTAGATATGGAAGCCCGGGTGTATCTTGATGCGCACAACGAGTTCCTTGCTGCCATCGGCCAGGTCGTCGACAAGAGCCGATACGATGACGGGGTTCATGCGGTCGGTCTTCTCGCTGATTTCTGGCTTCTTGCGCTCTTCTTGCTTGTCGAGAATGCTGTAGTCGTTGCCTTCAACGTTGGCGTCCTGGCTGTCAACGAGCCATAGCCAGCCACCACTCTCGGTGAAGAAGAGCTTCTTTTCGTTCTTCTTCAACCATGCGGCATACTGCTCGGGCGTTTCATAACGCAGCAGGGTGTAGCGCTGCAGAATGCGCTTGCCCTTGGCGGTATCTTCTCCCGTCTGCCACAGCTCGATGGCTTTCTTGATGAGGCGGAGGTCGTTGTTGGCGATTTGAAGGCTCTTGGCATCCTCGTCGAGTTTCAGGCCATAGCCGTCAGACAGGCCGTAGAAGTAAGGGGTGTTCTCGGCGTAGTAGTCGGCGTAAGCCTTCTCGTCGGTGCCGAACTTATCGAACAGCTCGCCGGCCATTTCTCTGAGAAACTCCTCGCGCGAGGGGATGGGTTGTGGCTGCCACTGCAGGTAGAACTCCTCCATCTTTCCAAGTTTCTTCCCGGCAGCCTTGGCGGCCTTGACCGAGTCGCTCACGTGTTTAGACGCCTCGTTGAACTGCCGGATGCTCTCTGCATAGCTGTTATAGCAGTCCGCTGTCACGCGGTAGGCATTCTCCCGTGCTTCGATGCGTGTGCTGATGTTCTCGTTGAGTTTGCGGGCGATGACATGTTGCCCCTTGAACTTCGAGATGTATACAATGGCATTGGCCAGCAGTGGTTTGGCCTCTTCGGTCATGTCCATCGGCGCGGCGGCAAATCCCCAGTGGAAGAAGTTGGCGTGACGACCCAGCGACATGGCATCAATGCTCTTGGAACTGTTGCCGCCCGCAATCCATTCTGCCTCGGGCGAGTCCTCATATCCCCACGGACGGCTCACCATGCCAATCTTGAAGCCTCGGTCGGTCATGTAGCCCTTGGTGTTGACACGCCACATGGGAGTCGTCTCGGGCAATGTCTGTCCGAGTAGGGGGGCGTATTCCTTAGCGCCGTCTGGTGTAGGGCGTTCCTCTAAGGTGATGTTCACCTTGTAGGGTCCTTTGAAGATGGGGTGGGAGGTGCACATGCTATGGGCCCATTGGTCGAGGCAGAGGCAGTACCAATCGTTCTTTACGCCCATGCGGCGGCCTAATGTCTCGCCCAGCTCGGCGATGGTCAGTACTGGTTGGTCGAAGTCGTCGGGGAAATACTGTGCGTAGACAATCTTCTTCACCATCTGTCCTTCGTAAATGATTTCTTTAGGTTTCAGCGGCTGTGGCTCTCCGTCTATCACGGTGACATCGTAGTCGTACGACATGCGGTAGTTGTAGTCCTTGGCATTGACGACGGTCACCTGCGTAAAATACTCTTTGAGGAAAGCTTCGAACGAAGCCATCCTCTCTTTGACACTCTGTGCATTTGTCAGACTGTCGACGATGTTGCTGACAATGTCAAAGTTGGAATTGCCGCCGACATAAAGTACTCGCAGCTTGGTTTGCTTCACTGCTGCGCTTGTTGCAAGGACGATGCTCAGCAATAAGGTTAATAGAATGCTTTTCTTCATTGTTCTGTATTTTATTAGTTTGTTTCTTATTGAATGACAATCTGTTCGCCACTGATATGGATGTCAGCGTCAGTAACGGTGCGGATAGCTTCGAGCATGGGTTCGAACGAGCTGTATTTGTCGAACTCGCCGGTAAACAGCTTGTGCCGCGCCTTTTCGTTGCGGAACACCACCTCGTAGCCATACCAATGTGCGACAACGTTCATCAGACGTTCCAAGGTGGCATTCTCGAAGACATAGTTGCCTGTGTTCCAAGCGATGAAGGGTTCGAGGTTGACTTCGTTCATCGACCATTGGCCGTTGGTGATGGAGCATTGCTGTCCGGGCTTCATCATTTGTTCTGCTCTGCCTGTCGGTGTGATACCCACGCTACCCTTGACAAGCACCACCTGTGTGGTGGCAAGTTTCTCTTCTTTCTCCTCTGCGCTCTCTCCTCTCGTAGTCATCCAGAACTCCGTGCCATAGACCTTGACATCGCCCTGATGGGTTTTCACGATAAAGGGCCTGGAGCGGTCTTTGGCCACCATAAAGTAAGCTTCGCCGTCGAGGAAGACCTCGCGTTTCGACCGTGAGAATTTTTCGGGATATATCACGCGCGTATTATAATTAAGGTGTACAAGGGTTCCATCGTCAAGCGTCAGCCAGAACTCCTTGTCGTGGTAGGTGGTCACGCGGCGTGCGTTGAGAAGGTTGGCAAATCCCCCCTCTTCAACGTCAGCATCTTCTTGTACTGACGAGTGGTATCCCTCGCCCGTTGTCCCCGAGGGGAGTTGCTCTCCTTCCGACTTCGCCCGAGGGGATGTGTGGGATATGGGTTGGGCATCAGCACCCACGCGCCCACTCTGTTGGCTGCGTTGCATGGCTGCTATCACCTCGGGGGCGATCTCGGGCGGTGTCACCTTCGTATACTGTGTGTACCACACCAAGGCTCCGCCTACGACGAGCAGGGCGATGGCGGCGGCGATGCGCAGGATGCGACCTCTCTTTTCGCTCGCAGACCGGTCAGTGGCCTGTTCCCGTTCTGCTCCTGTCTCCTTGATCCTCTCTTCCATCCGGGCCATGGCCTGACGATAGTCTATCGCCTTCAGTTCGCGATACTCCTTTTCGAGGAAGTCGGGCGATGTCAGCTGGCGAATATAGACCTCGCGCTCAGGGCGTTCGGCCACCCATCGGTCGAGCTGCCTGCGTTCTGCTTCCGACAGTTGTCCGACGGTCAGTTTGTAGAGCAGCGTTGTTACTGTTTCGTATGTCATGTTGTTCGTCATTGTTCTATTCCTTTTTAGTTGTAAAACGCTCGAAAGCGGGAAATGGGTATCAGAAAATGCAATTTTTTTTAAAATCCTTACATTTTTACAATTATTCTTTATACTTTTGCAATCAAATGCAGATTAGCGAAAAGATTCTTGCCGATTTCCAACAGGGACGACTGGAGTCGTTCTATATGGAAATCTACCCCTCGCTCTATCGATATGCAGCACGCGTGTTGGGAGCGAGTCGCGGCTATCTTGCTGAAGACTGCGTCCAAGAGGCCGTCTACCGGCTCTACAAACACAGCCACGAGTTCGACACACCGCTGAAGATGAAGTCGTTCCTCTTCACTTGTGTGCGCAACGAAGTGGTCAATATCTTTCGAAAAAACGAGCGTCACAACTCGTTTGTCAGTCACGAGCGCTATATACAAGATAAACTGAGCGATACGCTGATGGACGAATTCGTCCTTCAGGAAACACTCGACCGGCTATATGCCGCCATCGACCGCTTGCCGAGGGAGTTGCGCGAGCTCTTCGACATGAGTTTTGAACAGGGAATGAAGAATAAGGACATTGCTCTACTGCTCAGACTCTCCCCGGAGACCATCAAGAAGCGCAAGGCGCGCCTTATCAGTTTGCTCCGCCAGCATTTCTCGGGCGATGAACGCGTTCTTTTCCTGCTCTTCGTTTTCTGTAGCCGTTGAGGTTCATAAGCACCCGAAAAATGCAAAACAAGTTGGGGATTGCAATCTCTATGGAGCGGATTGCAATCCCCGACAGTGAAGATGCACAGATTGCCTATAGGCTATCTGATGAGTTTCCTGCCTTCTTTGATGACGATGCCTCGGTAAGTGTGGTCAACACGTTGGCCCTGCAGGTTGTAGGTGTTGGGTGTTGAGTGTTGGGTGCTGGGTGTTGGGTATTGGGTGATGGAGGTGGCGACGGTGCCCTCCTCGGTGGTGAAAGTCAGTTCGGAAGAGGGCAGCGAGCATCGCATCTCCTCTTCGGCGATGGCGCGTACCGAGCAGTGGTAGGTGCGCTGCGGAACGAGGCGGCTGAGCACATATTCTGTCTCAGCGATATTATCTATCGTCCAGGCCTTCGGTCCGGCATTCCATACGCCTTCTGTTGTATCAGATACCACGCGAAGGTCATTGAGGAACAGACGCTCCTTCTGCGTATCGATGACGATACGGGCGCGCTCGGGCATACTGTGGAACACCAGTACCTGCTCTTCTTCCGTCTTCTTTGCTTTCAGACTTTCAGTAGCAATGGTTGCGCCCGTTGTGGCATCCTGTAGCCTTACGGTGTAGCTCACCGTCTTGCCCGGATAAGAAGCGGCTCGGAAAGCCACGACGCATGAGTCGCCCTCGTTCGTAGCAGGCAGCGAGAATTCCGGTGTCGACAGGCTTCCACTCGTTCCGTAGGCTCCAATCCTTACACGGCCCTCAGCCTCGTATACCTCCGTTCCAGTCCATCCCGGCTGGTGGGTGTAGTTGTCGAGCTGGCTGCCGATGTCTTCAAAGCCATTCTTTGTGGCCAGCTTGTTGAAATCTTCGCTGACGAGCAAGGGGTTGATGTCGCCGGGCAGTTCCTCCCGGATGGCTACCTGGTAGCTGTAGGCATCGTCGACGGTGCTCCACGACAGGTGGGCCGTCGTAGAGGTGATGTCGTCGGCATAGAGGTCAGTGGGGCGGCGCAGTCTGTCTTTCATGAAGCGGAATTTCACCACACCTCCTTCCACACGGATATTGGTGACGCCCTTTTCTGTCGGTGTGCCGTCCCAGGCGAGCGAGTTGGGCGTAGAGTAGTCGGTAAACATATCGTTCGTCGGAGTGGGGAAGAGGTTGGTGGGCAGGTTCTGTCCTTGTTTGCCGTCAGCCTCGACGAGGTCGTAGCAGGGGTTGATGCCGTTGTTGACGGTGTTGCGTTCCCAGATAGCCTCGTCGTAGTTGATGTGCAGGATCATCAGTCCGCTGCCAGGCAGGTAGCTGTCCCATCCGCGCTGCTGTCGGTTCTCAAGGGTGAAAAACTCGTCGGGGTTGTTGGCTGTCGTGATGCGGTAGGCCACGTTGTGCTCTGTCAGTTCTTCCAGCGACACCTCCTCCTGCGGCGTGTCGATGTCCGTCAGCTCGAGCCACCCGAGGCTATAACGCTCGAAGGCCGAGTGGGCTGGCGGTGTGTGCGACTCGTTGTTGTAGGCTCCCGTGTCCATGATATCCCACTGTCCGAGCTGAGTGCGGCTCTGCATTTGCGTGTTGTAGATGTCAGGCAGCCCCAGCACGTGTCCGAACTCATGACAGAAGGTGCCAATGCCCTCAAGCTGTGTTCCCGAAACGTACTTCAGCTCGCAGCTGCAGGCATATCGCTCGACGCGTTTGTCGTCGAGGGTGATGTTGGCACCCCATGCTGAGAGCAGCGAGGCGTGGGGCCAGATGGTGTTGGCCGAAGCCCCGTAGCTCTCGCCGTAGCCGGCATAGATGACGTATACGAAGTCGACATCGCCGTCGTCGTTGTAGTCGTACTGTGAGAAGTCTATCCCGAGGCTGTCGTGGGCTATCTGGCACGCGTCCTGAATCATGAGGTAGGCAGCGCGCTCGTTGCCCTGCGAGTCGTTCTGACCGTAGTGCTG
>JAGBLC010000037.1 GCA_017635615.1 Prevotella sp. | reverse complement strand
GCCGACGAGGAACGTCCCGTAGGCATCCAGATTTACGGGCGCGATGTGCCGCAGATGGTCGAAGCGGCACAGATAGTTGAGGCGGAGGCCCATCCCGATGTCATCGACCTGAACTTCGGTTGCCCGGTGAAAAAGGTGGCCGGGAAAGGTGCCGGGGCGGGCATGCTGCAGAACATCCCGCTGCTGCTCGACATCACCCGCGAGGTGGTGAAGGCCGTGAAGACACCTGTCACCGTGAAGACACGCCTCGGGTGGAACAGCGAACAGCTCATCATCACCACACTGGCTGAGCAGCTGCAAGACTGCGGCATCCAGGCACTGACCATCCACGGCCGCACCCGCTCACAGATGTACACGGGCGAGGCCGACTGGACGCTCATCGGCGAGGTAAAGCGCAATCCACGCATCCATATACCCATCATCGGCAACGGCGACATCACCACGGCCGAACAGGCCCGCCAGGCCTTCTGTCGCTATGGTGTCGATGCCATCATGGTGGGACGCGCCACCTTTGGCCGCCCGTGGATTTTCCGCGAAATCAACGACTATCTGCGTGATGGTGTCAGTGGCACACCCCTGACAGCCGACGAGAAGCTCGACATCCTAATAGAGCAGCTGCACATCAACATTGAGCATATCCGGCGCACACGTGGTGGCGACGACCACGAATGCCAGTATCGCGGCATCCTCCACACCCGTCGCCATCTGGCAGCGACACCACTCTTCAAGGGCATTCCCAATTTCCGGCAGACGCGCATCGCCATGCTCCGTGCCGATACGGTCGACGAACTGTTGTCCATCCTGGAGCAGGTCAGGCCTTTGCTCCGTGGCAACGACCAGAATTTGGCGATTTCTTCGGATGTTTGACCTCCTTTGCTAAACTTTTCTAAACTCACACACAAACACAACATGGAGCAAATCTTTCAACGCGCAGAATTGCTGTTAGGTTCCGATGAAATGGAACTTTTTCGGCAGACACGGGTCATCATCTTCGGTGTAGGCGGTGTCGGTTCATGGTGTGCCGAAGCCCTCGTCCGTACGGGCATCGGTCATCTGACTATCGTCGACAGCGATGTTGTCTGTCCGAGCAACATCAACCGGCAGCTTATGGCGACAACGCTTACCGTGGGCGTTCCCAAGGTGGCGTGTCTGCGCGAGCGGCTGCTCACCATCAACCCGGAAGCCGACATCGTCGCTTTTCAGACCGTCTACAACGAGCAGACGGCTGGTACGTTCGACCTCAGTAGCTACGACTACGTCATCGATGCCATCGACTCGCTGAAAGACAAGCTTCTGCTCATCCAGCGAGCCACCGACTCCACAGCCACCTTCTTCTCTTCGATGGGAGCAGCCTTGAAGACCGACCCTTCGCGCATCCGCGTCAGCGAGTTCTGGAAGGTGGAAGGCTGTCCGTTGGCTCGTGCCCTGCGCCTGCGCTTCAAGCACCTGCGACAGCGCCCCGCCCGCAAGTTTCTCTGCGTCTTCAGCGACGAACACCAGGAGAATCGTGGACAGCAACCGGCCGACGAAACAAAACATGTCAACGGGTCGATTGTCCAGATAACCGGCATCTTCGGCTTCACCCTCGCCTCATTGGTCGTCAACGACCGTCGCTATCTTAACGCCGACTAATCCTCTCCCATGATTACCGTCGCAGACCAATCCTCACCCAAGATAGCATCATCCCTTATTTAACACCCCTTTCCTTCTTTTTTATTTATTTCCAATAGGTCGAATTTAACTTAATTCGACCTTTGTTTTATCCGTATTTTTCACGTTATTTTTCCTTAATTTTTCCCTTATTATTCCGTCAAAAAGATTTTCTTCCCTTATGACGGGATTTTATCTTTACAATTCGCGGATAACAAAATGTTAAAACGAAAGTAAAAGAAACGGACAGAATTAACAACAGTGAAAATATTGAAATCAACTTTAGTATTAATTCTTAAACAAAAAGAAGAATGAAAAAATTTATGTATTTTGGCATCGCCGCCATCGCACTCAGTATGGCCGCATGCTCCAGTGACGACGAGGTCGTGCAGCAGCCCGAAGACCTGGGTGTGGTGAAGACATCGTTCAACATTGCTGTGCCTGGTGCTCCCAAGACACGTATGTCTGACATGCGCACGCAGTATCATGAGACAAACCAGGATCCCACCTTCCTCGGTATCGACAGTATCGAGATAATCCCGTTCGGCAAAGGGGGCGAGATTGAAGCTTCTGACATTCGCCTCGGCGCAAACCTGACACTTGGCACAACAGGTGCAACACCTGCGATTACAAAGAACAATTCCATCAATGCCCTGAATGACAATGGTACTAACTCACAGTATTACCGTGATGTTGAGGTTCCTATTGGCACACGTTCGTTCCTGTTCTACGGCCGCGCTCCTCAGAAGGCAGCAACAGGCGATGCCACGATCGATCAGATTAACGGCTGCATCTTCAAGAAGAGTGAAGGTCTCACCGACCAGACACCCGCCACGATGGAGTTCCAGTTGAGAAACATCTACACGGAGACATCTACGCCCACTCTCGCTTCGACCCTGGCCACCTATCTGACAAGCATTGCCAATGCCAGCAAGACAGTTGAAAGCGTTGAATACAAGTGGTCTGAATCAACCAACATGTACAATGGTATGTACAATGCTTTCATCACGATGAAGGCTGGTGCTTCTGCAAATGTTCAGGCTCTCGTACAGCGTCTTTACAACGAGCTGAAAGATGTGGACAACAACACGGCAAACGGTATTAAGGAGGCTATCACCAACACGACATACGTTTCAAGCGTTAGCACCGAGGGTGTCTTGACGTTCACAAATGCTGTCGGCGGCGACTTGCAAACCAAGGCCAACTGCTATCCCGCAAGCCTCAATCTTCCGGACGGAGCTGCCATCATCGCATGGAATAATGACAGCAAGGCGTTTGAGGTGAAGACCACTCCCACCAACCTCGGCTTGAATGTGGCAGCCCTTACCGACTACACCTACCCCGCTTCTCTCTATTATCGCGGCAACAGCCAGATCAGCATCGACAACGAAAACACTCACGCTGCCGACTACACAGCCTCGACAACCACTTCTTGGGATGCCATGAACGGCTCGGCCTACGATGCGAACAGCCTCCTGGGCAAATATCCCACGCATCAGGGTACTGTGGCCATCAACACAAAGTCGATTGCCATCGAGGAGCAGATTCAGTATGCCGTGGCTCGCCTCGATTTGAAGGTGGGTGCCACCACAGCAAACCTTCCCTACAACACCACCGAATGGGATGCTACCGCTAACAACGGTGCTGGTGCCTACGTTGACAAGACCGTTGCTGTCGGAACAGACGCCTTCCAGGTGACTGGTGTTCTGGTTGGTGGTCAGAAAGCTGTCGACTTCGAATTCAAGCCCATTGCTTCTGCAACCGCTAAGACCATCTATGACAACCAGATTGTAACCGAAACAACCAGTGAATATACCGCTGCGACGAAGTACCTCTCGACAACCGTAGCCGATGCCATACGTACACTCGTCCTGGAGTGTGACGACGATGTGGTGAACTTCGCAGTCGAGTTTAAGAACAACTCTGGTATCGACTTCGTGGGTAAAGACGGTATCGTTGCCAACGGATGTAAGTTCTATCTGATTGGTGCCATCAAGAAGAATCCCGGTCAGGGCGAAGGAACTGTGACCTATCCAAGTACAGGGCAGGTTTCTAAGATATTCCTCCAGGACTACTACACCACCGTTACGGCCAAGGTGAGCAGCCTGAAGAATGCTTACAACGTAATTCCTGACCTCCGCAGCCCGAAGCTCGAACTCGGTCTGAGCGTCGACCTGACCTGGCAGCAGGCTAACACCTACGAGGTTCCCCTGAATTAATCCGCATATACATTATTTATTATTATAACATTTATTATTTGAAAAAGTATGAAGAAGTTATTTTTCTTTGGAATGATTGGTGCCATGGCACTGACATTCAACGCTTGCTCTTCTGACGATGAGCTCGCTAACGACCAGCAGTTGGAGCAGAAGGAAGTGAAGACCCGCTTCGCCCTCTCGCTGACCAACAGTGTGAAGACCCGTATGGACGCCAACCTGGCTCAGGTTGACGAGCAGTTCCGCGGCATGAAGGACATCCAGCTCTTCCCCTTCTCTACTGCCATCTCGGCAACTACCACCATCCAGAACAACCCCATCGCTCTGGCTCAGTTCGACGAGTTCTTCGCTGAGAACGTGAACGCTAAGGTGTACACCGACGTGACCATTCCCGTGGGAACATCTGACTTCCTCTTCTATGGTAGAATTGTTAACAACGATGGCCAAGGCCAGCTCAAGGCTTCTTACGAAGAGAACACCCTGAAGTCGGGTTCTACCGTTGCTGATGCTATCAACTTCAGTCTCGTACCCATCGTGGAGACTCCTTCGTTCGAAGGTGGTCAGGCTATCATCGACGGTCTGAACGCTGTCTATGCTAAAATTCCCGCAGATGCTTCTTGGAACGTAGTTCGCACAGCTTTCCAGAGCCTCAAGGCTGGTTCTTGGGCTTCTGTAGCTGCCTTCATGGAAGACCTCTATGCAGCTGTCAAGGCTGGTAATGCCGAAGAGACTGCCATCACCGGTGCTATCGTTGAGGCTGGTTTCGTTAACGCTGAAGGCAAAGCTGTGGTGAAGGAAGACGGCTTCCCCCGCAACCTCAATCTCCCCGACGGAGCTGTGCAGGTAGCATTTGATGACGGTACCGGTACCTTCGCATACGTCGACGGTTCTGTCGATGGTATGAGCGTTCCCACAATGGACGTTTACACCAAGCCCGCTGAGCTCTTCTACACTGTGAACTCTAAGGGTGTCATCGATGAGGCTACCACTCACGCTGACAACTTCAAGAAGCAAGAATACGAAGAGTGGGCTCAGGTCATCGAGGGCGAGTATCGCGGCAATGTGGCTCCTGTCACTCTGCAGACCAAGTCTGTTGTTCTCCGGGATCAGGTTCAGTATGCTGTAGGTCGTCTGGATGCTACCGTAAAGGTGAGCGCAGAGACCGTGAAGGACAGCGGTGCTGAAGGCAAGGAGGCTAACTTCGTGACTGTTCCCGCTGGCGGTTACACCATAACGGGTATCCTCATTGGTGGACAGAAGCAGGTTACATGGGACTTCACTCCCAACGCTGCTGCTCCTGAGCAGACCATCTACGACGCTAACGTAACAGGTACTGCCGTTGTAGGCACACCTACTGCCCCCATGTACACCCTGGCTCTTGAGACAGCTAAAGATCAGACCATCAACGTCGCTGTTGAGTTCGTCAACACGGGTAACGACTTCTACGGCATCAACCATCAGGTAATCCCCGCTGGCACCAAGTTCTATCTCGTTGCACAGCTCATTCCGAGCAAGGCTAAGAACTATGATGCTGCAACGCTCAACAAGGTGTTCTTCCAGGATCACGCCACGAAGCTCGACCTCACCATCGGCGAGACTTCTCTGCAGAACGCTTACAACGTGGTTCCCGACCTCCGCAGCCCGAAGCTCGAGTTCGGTCTGAGCGTGAACCTCGAGTGGCAGCAGGGTCTGATCTTCGATCACACTTTCTAAATCTCGACTATTGCATTTAGCTTAATAGGGAAGCCCGCCGTCAACAAGGGGCGGCGGGCATCCTTCCCCAAACATCTAAAAAACAACCAGAATGAGAAACCTGAAATACTGGGCACTCTGTGCCTGCTGTGCCATGGGCCTCGTGCCCGCAATGACCGCCTGCAACGGTATCGACGACGACCTGAGCGACTGCGGTAAGGATGTGGACCTACTCTATCGTATGCGCCTCATCACGAATATGGAAACGGAGATCGACAGCGTCCTGTGCGAGGCTGGCGACCAGCCTGTGGCCAACGCGCTGCGGCAGACCATGCGCCAGTACTTCAACGACAAGGGCCATGACCTCGACCTCTCATTCTACGACCGTCTCAACGACGGCACGCGGCTGCTCCAGCAGTCGAAGGACATGGGCGGAGCCACGCAGGCCTCCTATACCATCTACCTGGAACAGGCCGACTACCGCCACACGGCGGTGGCCAACCTCGCCGGCAACGGCGTGGCTGAGTGGCTCTCACCCGAATGGCTGAGCCGCTCCAAGATACAGAACCAACAGAACGACACCATCGACTCCCACCGGACGGGCTTCTTCACCGGACGCCACAACGTGCTCGTGGGCAAGGATGGCGACAGACTTACAGGCATTGTCGACATGTACATGGCCAACGATGCCGCCGCCGTGGTCATCGACACCACCGGCGTGAAGTGCAATGGCATGAAGGCCTACATCGAGGGACTG
>JAGBLC010000036.1 GCA_017635615.1 Prevotella sp. | reverse complement strand
TCTTTAAATTGTTTGCGAATAATTCAAGTCTCCTATTCTTTTAGATACCAAGTTTCTGATTATATTCTTTCAAAGTTTCCAGTACATTGCACTTCACGTGGATGAAGTTTTCGATACCGGCGGCCTTGAGGTCGTCCATGCAGGCGGGAGCACCGGCAACGACGAACATGGCGCGGCCGTTGAGATAGTTGAAGGCGGGGATGGCATACTCGGCATACTCGTCGTCGCTCGAGCAGAGCACCACGATGTCGGCCTTGGCCTCGAGGGCAGCGTCGATGCCTTCCTCTACGGTCTTGAAGCCGAGGTTGTCGACCACCTTGTAGCCGGCGCAGGCGAGGAAGTTGCACGAGAACTGAGCGCGAGCCTGACGCATGGCGAGGTTGCCGATGGTCAGCATGAAGGCTGTCGGCACGCGAGTCTCCTCGGTATGGATGCGCAGCTCTTCGAAGTCGGCAGCCAGACGTGTGCTCTCAATCTTCTTGAGCTGTGCCTCTTCCTGCTGGCCGCATCCGCAGCAGCAAGCCTTGGCGCGCTTGCCTTCGCTCTTCTCGGTGAAGTTGGGGAACTGGTTGGTGCCCAGGAGGAACTCCTTGCGCTTGGCAGCGTCGCCGTGGCGCTTGATGTTCGTAGCGTTGATGTCGTCCTGAACGGTTCCGGCCTTGACGGCAGCGAGGAAACCGCCCTCTTCCTCCACCTTGAGGAAGATTCTCCATCCCTCTGTGGCGAGGCTGTCGGTGAGGTGCTCGATATAGTAGGAGCCAGCACCCGGGTCGACGACGGTGTTGAAGTGGCACTCTTCCTTGAGCAGCAGCTGCTGGTTGCGGGCGATGCGCTCAGAGAAGTCGGTTGCCTCTTCGTAGGCGGCGTCGAACGGTACGACGACCATCGAGTGGACGCCGGCGAGGGCGGCACTCATAGCCTCCGTCTGCGAGCGGAGCAGGTTGACATAGCTGTCGAAGAGCGTCTGGTTGTATTTCGAGGTGATGGCGTTGACGCACATCTTGCAGGCGCAGTCGCACTTCGGCTCATACTGCTTGACGATCTGGGCCCAGAGCATGCGTGCGGCACGGAACTTGGCCAGCTCCATGAAGTAGTTCTCTGAGATGCCCATGTTGAACTTGATCTTCTTGGCGGCGAGGTCGATGTCTACGCCGGCGTCGGTGAGCAGCTGCAGGTATTCGTTACCCCAAGCCAGGGCGTAGCCCAGTTCCTGCACGATGTAGGCACCGGCATTGTTCAGCGCTACGGTGTTGACCGTGATGCAGCGGAACTGCGGATAGTCTTTCAGCACGTCGATGAGCTGCGGGGCGACGGCCAGCACTTCTGTCATGTCCTTGCCCTTCATGACCATCTTCTCGATGGGGTCCCAGTCGATGGAGCCCACCACCTTCTCCTTGTCGTAGCCCTGCTTCTCGAAGTAGGCCACGAGCAGCTTGGCCAGCTCTACCGAGTGGCGCTTGCAGGTAGAGAAGTTCACCTCTACCACGTCGCAGCGGATGTCCTTGAGGAGGCTCTCGATGGTCTCGGCGTTGACCATGTCGGCATGGAAGTGGAAGCCGATGGAGTCGATGCCCTTGTTGAGGATGTCGAGCGCCTTGGCGTTGGCCTCGCGTGCGTCCTTCACATCAATCTCCTGACGGATGTACCAGGTGTTGTCGTTCTTCTTGTTGCCGCGGACGAAGGGGAACTCGCCGGGCAGCGATTCGGGTGTTTTCAGCTTCAGCACGTCTTCCCTGCGATAGAAGGGCATAACGTTGAAACCTTCGTTGGTTCTCCATACGAGTCGTTTGTTGAAGTCGGCACCCTTGAGGTCCACTTCAATCTTGTCCAGCCACTCTTGGGTGGTAGGAGCCTTGAACTCGGTAAAGAGTTTCTCTCTGTTGTTTGACATAATGATTGATTTTGTATGATTATATAAGTTGAGTAATTCGACGATTCGGTTTATTATTGAAGGGTCGTTCTCTCAGCGGCCTTTGTCAGGCCTTTTTTACAGGGTGCAAAGGTACTCCTTTTTTCCGAAACGTACAAAAATATAAACAATTATTATACCTTAATAAAGGAAAATAGCGGAAAACGGGCTGCTGCAGACTTTATTTTCTGTGCTGAAAGACCTTTCCGATGCTCTCGTAGACTATCTCTGACACCCTCGTAGACTATCTCTGACACCCTCGTAGACTATCTCTGACACCCTCAGAGACTATCAATGATGCCCTCAGAGACCATCTCTGCCAAGTAGGAGGTCACGCTTCCCAGCGTGACACCTGCCACTTATGCGCTTCTTATGCGCTGTTGCGACGCTAGGAAGCGTCGCCTCCTACGTTGCAACATATGCGCTAATGTAGGAGGTCACGCTTCCCAGCATTCAGCCGAGCGTGGGTTGGCTCTTACAGGATGGGATTGCGGCGACCTTAAAAAATGTAAACGCGTTGTCTCGGATAGCTCAATACGGCGTTTGCAATGCGCAAACACGGCATTTTCGTGAACTAAACAACCGTGTTTTGCTCTGTTTTGGGGTTAATGAATGTAAACATAATGTTAACATACATTTATTTTCCTTCTCAAAAAGCTTGAGTTTTCCTCTCTGTGACAGTTATGACAGTTATGACAGTTTTTTATTTGTGGAAAAAGAACAAACGTTGAATAATTTGACTACTAATATGTATATTATATATACTATTATATTATTATATAATTATATTTATATATATTAATATATAATTAACTATATATTAACGTAGATAATGCCATTAGTCATCGAGTTTTGCAGCAAAACGAGTTCATTTTTGACCATTTGCCAGCCACATTGAACACGCTGCTGCACTCTTTATCTGTCAAGGAGGTAAACAGAAATTAACGTTTTTAGAGTTTTATGACAAAAAAATAACTGTCATAACTGTCACGCCGTGAACCAGCAAAAAGCATTTTTTCTGTTCGGAATGCTTGATTCTCAATTATTATAATTACCTTTGCACCCTCAATAAAGACATTATCCATAAAAAAGAAATATATATGAAAGCATTTGTATTCCCCGGACAGGGGGCACAGTTCGTCGGAATGGGCAAGGAGCTCTACGACAACAACCCAGTAGCGAAAGAACTTTTCGAGAAGGCCAACGACATCCTTGGCTACCGCATCACGGACATCATGTTCGATGGTACCGACGAGGAGCTGAAGCAGACGAAGGTCACGCAGCCTGCCGTCTTCCTGCACAGCGTCATCACGGCCCTTTGTGCCACGCCTTCAGACAATCCTGAGACCGACAAGCCCAGCATGGTGGCTGGTCACTCGCTGGGAGAGTTCTCCGCATTGGTCGTTGCCGGCGCTCTGTCGTTCGAAGACGGTCTGCGGCTGGTCTACGCCCGTGCGATGGCCATGCAGAAAGCCTGCGAGAAGGCTCCCTCTACGATGGCTGCCATCATCGGAATGGCCGACGAGAAGGTAGAGGAAATCTGCGCCCAGGTGAACCGCGAGGGTCATGTCGTGGTGTGCGCCAACTATAACAACCCCGGACAGCTGGTCATCTCGGGCGACATCGAGGCCATCAACGAGGCCTGCGCCCTGCTGAAGGAAGCCGGAGCCAAGCGAGCTCTGCCGCTGAAGGTGGGTGGTGCCTTCCACTCGCCCCTGATGCAGCCAGCCAAGGACGAGCTGCAGAAGGCTATCGAACAGACGGAGATACATGCTCCGCTGTGGCCTGTCTATCAGAATGTCGACGGCCGTCCGCATACCGATCCTGCTGACATTAAGCAGAACCTGATAGCTCAGCTGACGAGCCCCGTGCGATGGACACAATGTGTGCAGAACATGATAGCCGACGGTGCCGACGACTTTACGGAGTGCGGACCGGGCAAGGCCCTGCAGGGCATGATCGTGAAGATCAACCGCGAGGTCAGCGTCCACGGAGTATAAACAGAAGGTTGAAGGTTGAGGGTTGAATTACGATGTGTTCCTTCGGAAGGTTGAGGGTTGAAGTTTCAAGTACTTTGTACACCGTCCTTCATAACTTCAACCTCGCGAAGCGACACATCGTACTTCAACCATCCTCCATCACTACATCAACCTCGCGAACCGACACATCGTCCTTCAACCATCCTCCATCACTACATCAACCTCGCGAAGCGACACATCGTCCTTCGTCCTTCGTCCTTCGTAATTCGTAATTCTTACATCGCAATGGTAGTATATCAGATTTTCACTCGCCTGTTCGGGAACAAGACTCGTGCGAATATCCCCGGCGGGACATTCGGGCAGAATGGAGCGGCGAAGTTCAACGACATCGACGGCAACGTGTTGCGTCAGATTGGCAAGATGGGTGTGACGCACGTATGGTATACGGGCATCATCCGCCAGGCCACGCAGACCGACTTCTCTCGCTATGGCATCCCTCGCCAGCATCCCGATGTGGTGAAAGGCAAGGCCGGTTCGCCCTATGCCATTGCCGACTATTATGATGTGTCGCCCGAGCTGGCCGAGGATGTCGACAACCGCATGGCCGAGTTTGAGGCTTTGGTCCGAAGAACCCATCAGGCAGGCATGAAGGTGATCATCGACTTTGTGCCCAACCACGTGGCGCGCCAGTATCAGAGCATCTGTAAACCACAGGGTGTGAGCGACTTAGGCGAGGACGACAATCCCGATATGGGCTTCTCACCTCAGAACAACTTCTACTATTGTCCGGGGCAGGAGTTCATAGCACCCGTTTCTTCAGAGAGCGATTCCTCGCTCCTCACTCCACGATATATCGAGTATCCCGCCAAAGCTACGGGCAACGACTGCTTCACCAACGCACCAAGCCGCAACGACTGGTACGAGACGGTGAAGCTCAACTACGGCGTCGACTACATGGCCGGGCAATCGCCCATCAACTATCCATCAACACCCATCACACAACACCCATCACACAACACTTGGCAGAAGATGCTCGACATCTTGCTCTACTGGGCCGCGAAGGGCATCGACGGCTTCCGCTGCGACATGGTGTTCATGGTGCCCACAGCCTTCTGGCAATGGGCTATACCACAGGTGAAGGCGCAATATCCCGACATCATCTTCATCGGAGAGATTTACGACCCCGCCCTCTATCGCCCGTTCATCGCCGCCGGTTTCGACTATCTATACGACAAGGTAGGCATGTACGACTGTCTGCGCGACGTCACCTGTTGCTATCGCCGTGCTGCCGACATCACGTGGCAATGGCAGGCCACCGACGACATCGCCCGCCACATGCTCTACTTCTTGGAGAACCACGACGAGCAACGACTGGCCTCCGACTTCTTCGCCCACGATGGTCGTCGCGGACTGCCCGCCTTGCTGGTGGGAGCGTTGCTACAGCAGAATCCTTTCATGCTCTATGCCGGGCAGGAGTTGGGCGAGCGGGGCATGGATGCTGAGGGCTTCAGCGGCAGGGATGGGCGTACCACCATCTTCGACTACTGGCATCTGGAGAGCATCGACCACGGCTACTTCAACCGCCGGAGGCTGACCGCCGAGGAGAAATCTCTCATGCTCGAATACCAGAAGATACTGCTCATCAAAGAGCGCGAACGGGCTGTCAGCCAGGGGCAGATGTTCGACCTGATGTACGTCAACCAGCACATCGGCGACCGCCAGTATGCCTTCCTCCGCAAGGCGGGCCGCGAGCTGCTGCTTGTCGTCGCCAACTTCTCCGGCGATGCCGTCGACGTAGATGTCAACATTCCCCGCCATGCCTTCGAACACATGGGCATCACTGAGGGCCAACAGACGGCCAAGGACCTACTCACGGGCGAGCAGACACCCTTCGTGCTGAAGGCCGACGGAGCCCTGCACATCACCCTCGCCCCCTGGTACGGCCGAGTGTATACGTTTATCATCAAATAACATCGTTTATGGCAGAAGAATACCTTTTGAACGAACACAACAAAGAAGAGTTCCCGCCAGCCCATACGGCAGAGCACCTGCTGAACCAGCTGATGGTGCGTATGTTCGGTTGCGAGCGTTCGCGTAACGCGCATATTGAAAGGAAGAAGAGCAAGATAAGCTATATCCTTGAGCAGAAGCCCGACCGCAAGGCGGAGCGCGAGATAGAGCGGATGATGAACGAGCTGATCGAGGAAGATCTGCCCGTGACGTTCCAATACGTCACGCGGGCCGAGCTGGAAGGCATAGTGATGGAGGCCGAGCCTGATTCGCCCGATGCGCAGCTGTCGTTGGAGCGCTTGCCCGACGACGCCTCGGAGACCATCCGCCTGGTGCGCATCGGCGACTACGACGTCTGCCCCTGCATCGGCCGTCATGTGCGCTCCACCTCGCAGATAGGGCGCTTCGAGATGCTCGGCACCAACTGGGACGAGCAGCAACGCTCCTTCCGCATCCGCTTCAAAATAGTGTGACGATAAATACCCCTGCACATTTTCATGTAAGTTGTTCCCTCATACAAGCGCAGCGACCCGTCTGGGCCGCTGCGCTTTGCTTAGTATCCGATTCTGATATAGCCGGGTTCAGAGTTTCTTCGTCACCTTCAGCAGATGCTCGCCGATGTTGATGGTGTAGCCCTGCTGGACGTAGACCACGCGGTTGAACGTGTCGCAGACGACGAAGATGGGCAGCGAGGGCGACTTCAGCTTGAGCGATTCCATCAGCTCCTGCTTGATCTTTCCGTCGATGTCGGAACCCCATACCACGGTGTTGGGCAGACTGGAGAACTCGTTGTAGTTGAAGCGCTGGCCGTCCTTCTCGCTCTCTGTGAGCAGGATGATGCTGCGTCCCCATTGTTCGAACTGCTCCTTGTAGATGCTGATGTCGCGCAGGGTGTGGTTGGTCGGCTCGTGGTTGGGCGCGATGATTCCGAGGATATAGAATCCGCGTCCTGTCGTGGAGAGCAAGCTCTGCGGCTGGCTGGCATCTTTCGGCATGTAGGGGTCTTCGGCGTTGAGTGACCCGATCACTTGTATGTCGTTCTTGTCCTCACGCATGGTGAAGGGGTGTGTCGTAGTCTGTCCCTCGCGGATGTCGAAGAGCTCGGTATGAGCGAGCACCTTGCCGTCGGCCATTCGTGTGCCTGTGATGAGCATATAGCGTCCTGCCTCGAGGTCGACGCCCTGCTGGAAGAGGCTCTTGTACGTAGCATCCTCGGGGAATGTCATCAGCTGAGCCTGTCCATTCTCAATGCGGCTGATGGTGAAGTGGATGTAGTACTTCGGATCGTCGTTGTAGGCCGCCTCTGTGTATTGCATTACCAGACGGCCATTCTTCAGCATGCCGTCGGCCTTCGTATTGCCGTCTTTGTCGAAGACGACATCAATCCATTGCTTCGAGTCGGCAGCGTAGTATTGCAGCTTGCCGTTCACTTCGTTGATGCGTGCCGGCATACCGAGACTTCGTGCTACGGAGACGAAGAAGATGTCGCGTCCGAGTGGGTCGGTGAGTCGGTCGCGGTAGACGCTCATCGGCTGTTGGCGTAGTCCCTGCGGGTTGTGGTCGTTGTCGATGCGGATATTCTTCCTGGTCCACTTGATGAGCTTCTCGATGGTGTTCTGCTTCTTCATCTTCTCGCGGAAGAACTGCTTGTAGGGCGTTAGCCACTCCAGTTCGACGCGCGGGTTCATCACGTAGCGGCAGTAGATGTCGTCGGTGTTGGTCTCGCTCACCTGGTTGTCTTTCAGCACCTCGAGCGACACGTCGCGCAGGTCTTTCTTCGAGATGACGCTCAGCAGCTTCTCAGCCATTGTGCGGTTGGGTGCCTCGTCGAGGAACTGCTGGATGGTGCGCCAGTTGCCGCGCCATTCCTCGTTGGGCATGGTCTGTTCGTAGGCATGTCGGATGGCATCCTCTTCGGCCATGCGTCGGTCGTTCTCTTCGCGCTGTTCGGGCGAGACGTAGGGTAGGGTGGGGTCGGCCGGTGGCGGCACGATGTCGAAGTCCTGCTGGGTGATGGTTGATGAGTGTTGAGTGGGGAGTACGATGGTGACGTCGCGCCCTTCGGCAAACGACACCTTCTGGATGGTCCATCGCCCATCTTTCGACACCCATGCAATCATGTCGCCCTTACCGGCTGTCAGCGATGCCTGTCCGCGCTCGTCGGTCGTCTTTTTGGCTACGGTATAGAACTCGGCATAGTTGTACACCTTGAACTCTACCGTAGCGTCCTTCACGAATCGTCCGTCGTCGCTCACGACGGTAATGGTGAGCTCTTGCGTCGGAGCATAGTTGTCGATGACGTTAATCTCGGTGAAGGCCGATGTCTCGCTCATGACCTCCTCCGGGCCGTCGTAGTGGCCGAAAGCCTTGGTGTGCATGAGCATGCCTCGCGATGCGCTCTCGTTGAACCATCCGAGGTTCAGCACTGGCTCGGGCTCACAGGCGCCGAGGAAGTACCATCGTCCGTCCACCCAGGCCTCCACCCAGGCATGGTTGTCGTCGGTGTGTGCCCATCGCGGGGTATATACTTGTCGGGCCGGTATGCCTACCGAGCGCAGTGCCGCCACGAGGAATGTCGACTCCTCGCCGCATCGTCCGTAGGCTGTCTTCACGGCAGCCATCGGCGAGCTGGTTCGTCCGTCGGTGGGTCGGTAGGTCACCTTCTCGTGGCACCAATGGTTCACCTCGATGACGGCATCTTTCAGCGGTAGGTTTTTCACTCGCGGTGCCAGTTCCTTGTAGAATTCGATACGGCTGCGGTCGAGGTTCTCGTTGTTCACACGGATGGGCAGCACGAAGTGACGGAACTCGCGCTCTGGGATGATTTTGCCCCACGGCATCTCTGCCCGTGCCTTGAGGGTTGCCCTCACGTTTTCGACGTAGAAGTCGCGCGGATAGTCGGCCTTGTCGGGCAGCGGCATGTACTGGTAAAGGAAGTCGAGGTAGTCCTCTTCCGAGGGCTTGTCGGTCTGTGCTGTGCCGGTGGTGCAGCAGAGCGCGACCATAAGGAAGGTCAGGATGTGTTTAAGTGTCATTGTTATCTGGTTTTGTTGAGGGTGATTATTTCTTGTTTTTTTTTATCGAAGAGTTCGCTATGCGTACCCGTATTCAACATCAGGAGGATGAGTTCGGTGTCGTTCTGTTCCCAAACGAGAAGCCAGTCTGATTGGATGTGACACTCCCATTGCCCTTTGCGGTCGCCGTGGAGCTGATGGGGTCGAAAGGAAGACGGAAGGCTACCGTTATGCTTAAGTGTTTCCATAGCTGAGCGCAATTTCTCCATCGGGAGGCCTTGCTTTTGGCATCTCTTGAAATCTTTCTTGAAGGCTTTTGTGGTTTTGAGGATGTATTCCATTAGAGTCCCATTTCTTTAAAAAAGTCATCAACAGAATCATATTCGTACACGCGTCCCTCTTTCACATCGAGCATGGCTTGCTCGTATCGTGAGAGTCTTTTCCGTCGTGGCATCACGATTTTCCCTACGCCTTTCAGCTGGCTGATAGCCTGTTTGATGTTCTTCATCATCGACAAGTCGTCGATGTTCACCAGTATCTGTCCCTCACCGGGTAGTGTTGTTGCTTTTGCCATAATATGTCAGAATCAGGTATTATTGTTTTATATAAGTGCAGGCAAAGGTAAGGAAAAAAACTGATTCGGCAAAAAAACAGATAAAAAAGATGATAATAATATGAATAAAAGCGTCTTGCCGTGTGGTAGCAGATGATCTGTGACCACACGGCAAGACGCTTATAAGTCCCATTTCTTAACGAAATTCACTCTTCCCAGTCTTCGTCATCGTCCCATGCGGCGTAAGACGTTCGTGACGATGTCTGTTGGCCGTTACGGTCGTCGATGTCGTATTCCGATTCTTGCTGATGGGAGTATACCTCATGCGTATGCCAGTTGTCTGAAGCTGGAAGCATCATACTGCCGACGGTCTCGCATACCGAGTTGACGGCTGTCATAGGTGTTAAGTATTCTCTTCGCATAACTTCTATTTTGTCACAACTGTTTTCCTTCCATTGATGATGTACACTCCTTTCGTAACTACCGATGTCAGCCGCCTTCCTGTCAGGTCGTAGACGGTTGTTCCTGCGCTGGCAAGCGTTTCTTCGGGACGAGCGGGGTGATGGGTAGCGATAGTCGGGAGTTGGGTAACACCCGTCGGCGTACGCTCGTCTTCAGGTCGGAAGATGATGCCCTTGGCCCCTGCCGTCAGGTTGTCATCCGTGAAGTCGGCGATGAAAGCCCTGTTGGCGGGTACGGTTGTGCCGGTATAGAGCCAGAAACCAAGTCGGGTGGGGTCTTCCTCGGCGTGTCCTAAGGTGAGAACGGAGTTCGCTTCCACATGGGTCTCTTCGGTCGTTCCCACGAAGATGGTTTCTGTGACAGTCACGTCGGCATCAGCCACACGTGCGAGCCATACATACTCGTCAGCAGAACTGCTCTCCAACAAGACCGGCGTCAGTGCAGCCAGGATGTTGCCCTCCAGCTTTTCTGTGACGAGCATCCCACCTTCGATGGCTGTGGCGTTGTAGACATTCACATTCTCGGGTATCAATGCGTCGTAAGGCAGACACGTGGTGGCATATCCTTCGGCCGTAGGCACCGTGACAATGGGCGTAGGCAGGTCGATGTAGTAAGGATCGCTGATGCTGCCGGCCCGTCCGTCGTTGGTGTAGATGAGTCCCTGATCCACCTCGATGACATACAGGCCTGTAAACACCTTGAAATGGAGCGTCTGACCGTTGCGTTCGCCGTGGATGGTGATGAAGAGGATGTCGGTGTTGTGTTTCGTGGTGATAGGCCTTGCCTTTCCGCGCAGCACATCGCCATCGTAGACTGCCACAACAGCCTCCTGTCCGAGTATGTTGCCATCAAGACGTACATACCCCGTCAGGGTCATGTTGTTGGAGAACTCGCTGTCGTCGACCTCGGGGAAGGGGTCGTCTTGTGCCTGGATGCCGGCACTCCCCATGACGAGGAGTGCCAGCAGGCTATAGAATCTATGAAAGTTTGCCATAACATATACTACTTCACTTGTTCACTTGTTTCTTTCCGTTGATGATATATACACCCTTCTTCAGGCGAAGGTCGGGCTGGTCAGAATCAATACTGACGAGACGTCCCTGGAGGTCGTACACCTTGCCGGAGTCGTCAACACGGTCGTCGCCAATATTCCAGATTTCTGTTGCCGTGCTGATGTCGATGACCAGGGGCTCCTTGGGCCGTCCGCAGATGGCATCGGTCTGGTAGCTGACGGTCTGTGCTACGGTATAGACCATTCCGTCGAGAGCCACACGGAACGTGAGCTTCACGGCCTTGTCGCCTGGTATGGTGATGGCCACCCGGCCTCGTTCGTCGGTAATGGCAGCCTCACGGCATTGCTCACCGGCGAAGACACCCAGCTCGGCACCTGTCAGCGGCATGCCCGCGCTCACCACTTGAGCGAAGAGCACCATGTTGTCGGGATAGAGATGGTAGTCGACGGGCGTGAAGGTGGTCGTCGGAATGGTGAGGGCGGCAGGTGCATGGTTGGCACTACTTGTCGTCGCTGCCGAAGGATAGGTAAACTGGCGGTTGCCTTCTGTGTTGTTGTAGAGCTTGTAGCCCTTGCCAGGCACGAGTGTGGTGAGCGATCCGCTCCACTCATAATCGTCGAAGTAGGCCACGCCGCGCTGTCCCTTGATGATGTCATCGTCGACAGGTTGCAGTCCGGCTAAGGCATCGTCTACGCTCATGATCTGTTGAGGTGTGAAGCCTATCCAGTTCCAGCCCTTCTTCGCTGTGATGACGGTCTCGGCGGGATTCACCCGATGGCCCGTCACACTCAGGGTGAAGGCATTATGGGTCTGCACGGCATACATCTCAAGATTGTTCATCGTCGACAGACTGCCATCCCAGTAGCCTTCCTCCGCGATGTATTCGCTGTAGCCCGACTTCGCCTTTACCGTCGCAGCCCTGTCGGCTGCCTTTGCCATGACGTTGTCTACCGAGAAGTCGTCTGGCTGGACGTTGAGCGACATCCAGTTCCAGCCTGCGCCGAGCTCAATGTTCTGTTCTATTTCGTCGGTAGCAGCCAGAAGCATCGGTGAGTTGTAGCGTCCGAGCAGGTCGTTGGGTGTGAATGCTACGGTTGTGGGCGTTGTCTCGCCGTTGGCATAGGCCTTCACCACGGGATAGATGATACCGGTAGAGGCATCGTACACCTTGAACTCGATGGGTTCGTTGCTGTCGCTGCCGTTGCCATAGATGTCCATCGTCAGGAAGAAGCTGTCGTAGCGCTGCTTGTATTCTGGGCTGGCCACGCCGCGGCACTCTCCGTTGATGAAGGCTCCTACGACGTCGTCCTCGTCCTCACTCAATCTGCCCAGCACCTCGAGGTTGGCAATGATGTTCATCGACTCCTCGAAGTCGCCTGTATTGACAGCCCACAGAGGCTCGTCGCCCGTCACTTTCACGCTGATAGTGAGCGGTGTCTCAATGCCGTTGTTGCCCTTCAGATAGACCGTCTCTTCATACTTGCCGATGGGTGTCGACTGACTGACGGAGAAGGTCACGGTGGACTGGCTCCTCGGGTTGGTAGTGCCATACTCGCTGTCGGCCTGTAGCCATGAAGGCATGCCCGAGAGGGTCCACATCTGTTGTGTTCCGCCCTTGTTGACGATGGTGGCGGTCATCGTGGTGCTGGATGTCGCACCCACCTCGCAGCTCACGTTGTCTTCCTGCCAGACGAGTTCTTTCTGGTTGACAAAGGCGCTCCACGTGACGGGCTCAGAGTAGTTGCCGTTCTCGTCGCGTACGTCGCGCACGGTGAAGTGGAGCGTCGTGCCCTCAATGGCGGTGGCATCCTCGTCGAGCTCAATGACGACCTTCGTGTCAGAGGCCGTGAACTTGAAGCTGACGTTCGTCTCTGTGGGTTTCGTGCGCAGGGCAGGAGCCTCGTCGGTGTAGTTGAGGAGTTGGGAAGTTGAGGATGTAAGGGAGTTGAGCTGTGCGCTGTGGCTGTCGTCGCCATAGACCAGATCCAGATTGCTGCCTACGGTCTCCACCTGGTTGCCGCTGTCGAGCTGTTTCTTCTCGAAGGGGAAGTAGAGAGCCAGACCGTCCTCGCTGCCCGTGAGGCGCACCTTGCGATTTGCCGTCAGCTGGTCGGCATTTATTGTGGCACTCCAGATGCGCACTTCGTCAATCTGCCCCTTGAAGGCGCGGTCGAAGCTGTATTCAGCATTCTCGGCTGAGAAGGTGGTGCGCTTGGCACCGATGATGAGCCGGTCGGAGTTGATGCTGCCCACGTTGGCAGCATTGGTCGACAGCACGCGCTGGTCGTCAACGTAGATGGCGACTGCGCCCTGTCGCAGCACGTTCAGAGCTACATGGTGCCAGACGTTGTCGAGCACGTTGCCGCTAGTCGTAGCCATCGGCGTCGTCTGCCCGGCGGGTTTGAAGGCATCCTTGCCGGTGAGCTGCAGCGCGCCGTCGGCAGCGAGCGAGAGTGCCACGTCGCCCATCTGCAGCAGCTGGACATCGCCCGTCTGCGTGTTGCCCTTCATCCAGAACTCCACGGCGTAGTCGTCGTCGCTGTAGATAGGCAGATCGGCAGTCGGGACAGTGAGATAGCTTGCGCCGTCCAGTGCGACAGCCTTGTTCACATTGTTTATGTACCACGTCTCCTGCGGCATGGTCAGGTGGCGGTTGCGGGCATAGTCGCGAATCTGCTTGCCCTCACCCTCGTTCATCTTCCAGTAGCCTATGAGGTGGCGCGTCGACGGGTTCTTTGTCACCGAACGGTTCAGCAGGGCCGTCGTCTTGTCGTGGGCCTCGTCCCAGAGCAGCAGCTCGTGGATAGCACCCGTCAGGTTCTTACCCACGGCGAGCGGACCGTTGCCCTCGTAGCGCTCCGTGGGCTTACCGCTGAAGAGCTCAGTCTCCTCAGCGTCGGCAGCCACCGTGGCACTGAGTTCGCCGCCGGTGTCGGTGGGCTGGTAGTTCAGCGTGAGGAAGGCCCACTTGCCTGTAGGCATTGTGGCTTTAGAGGTGTAGGTGCTGTCGGCGATGGTCACGACGAGGTGGTTCGTAGCATCGGTGCCTACGGTGAACTTCTGGTTGCCAGCTCCGTGCGAGAGGATGGTTCCCTGGCCGGAGAGGTTCACCCATGCGTCGAAGCTGAAGGGCTTGCCGTCGAGGGCGATGCTGGCTTCGGTCTGTGCCGTCGTTTCGGTGTTCTGCATGCTGAGTGCTGTCTCGTGTTCTACGGTAGTGCCATTGAGCACGCCCGTCACACGGAAGTTCTTCTCCATTGTCAGCTCGCCCTTGAGGAAGGCCTCGTTGAACGTGACGCTCAGCTCGTCGCCGATGTCGAGCACGCCGTCGGCAGGCTCAGGTTGACCCAGTGGACGTGGGCGGGCCATGTCCTTCGTCAGCGCCAGCTCGTCGCTGTAGCGATAGACCTCGCCGGTGCCGTATGTGGCAACGGAGGCTACGCGGAAGAGATAGCTGCCATCGGTGAACGAAGCCATCGGCAGCACGTAGCTCACCGACGCTCCCGTCTTGGGCAGCAACTGGTTGTTCGGGGTCACGGCTGCGGAGTCAGTCACGTATTCGTACAACTGTGTCCAGTCAGCACTGCCCTGGTGCTTATACTGTAGGCGGAAGGCCTTCAGCCCGTGGTAGTTGCGGTCGAATCCTGAGAACGTCAGTCGCAGGTCGGTGCCTGTCTGGGTGTTCATCAGCGTGTTGGAGAGGGCCAGATCTACTTCAGAGGATGAGGGTACGAAGTAGGCCGAGATGAACACCGTGTCGGCAATGACATCCCACGTGCTCGTCGGGTCGTACTGGCTCTGCGAGGCGAGCACGATACCGATGTTCTTATATTCGAGGATGCTGGTGTTGGTCTGCTTCAGCTGCAGGGCCTTGGTGACGGTCTGGCCGGCCGGAATCTTGATGATGCGACTGTCGGTGACGGGCTTGCCGTCGATCATGATGTTGGCACCGTTGGGATTCGTCTCGTCGTCGACGAGCAGACGGTAGTAGACGTCCTCGTCAATCTCGGAGGCGTTCGACAGGCGCAGCGTGTAGTTGGCCGTGCCGCCCGTAGGCACGTCGCTCACGATGGGCGCGTCGACAGCTATCTGAGGCACCTCAATCTGCATGGTGGCTTCCTGGATGACGGTGCCGGGCTTGTAGTACTTCGTCACCACCTGTCCCTCATACGGGGCACTGGTCTGGCCGCCGCGTGTGCGGAAGATGGGGCTGTAAGCACCATATTTATATACATCGACCGTCAGGGCGTCGTCGTCGCCCTCCTCCTTCAGCGTATAGCTGAACGTGGTCTTCTGCGACGTGCTGGTCTCGTCCTCGCGGTGATAGCCCGCGGTGGTCTCTGTGCCCACGTCGAAGATGACGCCGGTCTTCTTGATTTCTATACCCCACGTGCGGTTCAGGTGAACGCCTGCGGCAAACTGTATGTCGTACTTGTAGCCACGGGTTTCCTCTGTCTCGACAGTGTTGGTGATGCTCGTCCCGCTGTCGAACGAGAAGTTCTTGTAGTCAACGCTGTCCTTCACCGAGCGCAGCTCGTAGGCACGCACCTTCTCTGCCTCGTTGGCAGCCAGATGTCGCTTCCAGGTCTCTATCTGGCTGTTACACCAGTAGACGCTGTCCTGATAGCTCTCGTTTTCGTTTGGAACGACCATCTTGTACGACGGTCCGTCGCTGCACGGCTCCTCGTAGTGTATGTCAATCCATTCCGTGTGGCAGTCGTAGACGTTTGGAGGGTTGTTCTCGCCGTAGCCCTCGTCGCCTGGCTGGCGGGTGGTCAGATAGATGGGGCGGTCGCCGGTGCAGCTGTGAGCGTTGACGTCGCTGACGGTCTGCAGCATCGAGTTGCGCATAGCCTCCAGATTGGGGATGAGCACGTTCTCGATGTAGTTCTGCGTATAGACGAACTCTGTGCCGAAGTCCATGCCCGTCGTGACGACGTCCTCCAGGCGCAGCTCGGCCTCGCCGCTGGTGCCTTTCCGGTAGAAGCCCAGGTTGCGGGCCTTGCCGAAGATGATGTTCGTGGAGGTGCCCACGAAGACGTCACCCTGTGCACCCACATACTCCATGGCGTCGCTGGTCGTGATGGTCTTGGTGGCCTCCACGGTGCGGCTCCAAGTGTTGCCGGCCTCACCCTCGACGTTGATCATCACGCCCACTTCAAGATCGGAGATCGACTTTGCGTCGTTCAACACAGCCACGCCCGGCAGTGCACCGGCGATGGTGCTGAAGTCGACACCCAGCTTCGAGGTGGTGGTGACGTGGTTCTCGCTGCTCCAGTTGCCCAGGTTCGACGTGGAGTGGCTGGTCACAGTGCCTGAGCTCCACTCTGCCGACGAACAGGTGCCGGGCGGATCGCGCAGGACCATGTCGATCATGTCAGGACCACTGGTGACGAAGTTGTTGCCCGTAGGCATTGATCCGAGTACGATGCCTGTCAGGCCGCTCCACTGCTGGTGGCGGCCGCCAATTTCGTAGCTCATGGCGATGGTGCGGGTGTAGGGGACCGAGATGTTGGGCAGACCGGCTTTCCACGTGTAGACAGCCTGTCCCAGACTGTCAAGCTGAAGCTGGTTCTCCTGCAGCTGGGCCACCTCGCCGGCTTTGACGTCGTTGCCGTTCACCGTGCCGTCCTCAATATATATCGGCTGGTCGTCGGACAGGGCGTTGTCGATAGTCACCACGACGTCCTTCAAGGGCACGCGCTCCGTGACGGGCGTTGTCCCGTCGTTGTTCACATACTCTTCGTAAGCCTCCAGGTTGAAGGTGTAGGGCTCGCTCATCTCGAACACGGCTCCGCCATAGTTGTACACCACTTTGCCCGAGGCATCGACGGTGTAGATGTCGTCGATGTCGATGCCGCCTTCCAGGTCGATCATCTTGTAGCTGCTGATGCCGAAGGCACCGTCCTGATGGTCGCTCTGAGCGACGTTGAACGTGGGTGTAGAGTGGTAGGTCTGGCGCAGCTGGTAGTTGTAGGTGAAGGTCTCTGCGGTGCCGCTCTCGCTATAGAGCGTGTCGGTGTACTGCACCCCTACGTTGCTCATGTCGATGGTGGGCAGAGAGCCAAAGTTGATGTCGGCATTGCTGGGCACAGTCATGCTGATCATTTTGTATTGCACAGGGGGCACGAGGGCGGAGAACTCGCCCGTCGCTGGGTCGGTGTGGATGAAAAGTTTGCTGCAGTCGTCGCTGCCGGCGCCACGCCACGACGAGCTGCCTACCTTCGGGCTGGCCGATGCGATGGTCACGGTATCCGTGTTGGTCTCGTAGCTCAAGGTGGTCTCTTCCCTGATCGGTACAACGTTCATGCGGGGATTGGGGTTCTGCGGGGTGAGCACGATCTCGGCTACACCGATGTTGTTGTGGCTCTGACCGAAACCGATGGTCTTGTCGCCCTCAATGTCGCCGCCGACGACGCGTCCCGAGAAGTTGACAAGCGTCTCGTCGGTGAATGTCAGATTCTTCATGCCGTTGCTGAAGGTGTAGCGTGTACCCACACTGTTCGGGTCGGCAGGATAGCGCCCGCCGTCAGCAAACACGTGGTTGGCCTTGCTGACGCTGATGAAATGGTCGCCGATGGGTACGCTGATTTCAAACTCTCCATTCTCATTGGTAACCACAGGCGCACCGTCCTTGGCGCAGTCGATACCGTCGACAGCCAGGCTGACGCCCTCGACGGGATAGTCCGTTCCGGCGTAGAAAATCTTGCCACTGACGGGGAACGACGACACGTCCTCGAAGTCCACGCCCGAGTGGTTGAGCGTCGACATGCTGACGTAGCGCGAGCGCATGGTGGGCGAGAACTCGTGGATGCCCAGCGTGGGAATGACGGCATAGCTGGTGCCTTCGCCCGAGAAGGGCACGCCGCGCACCTCGTAGTAGCCGTTCACGTCGGTGTAGGCCATCAGGCTCATCTGGTCCTCACTGGGGATGTACGTTGAGCTGGCTGCTGCCACCTTTGCCGTGGCATGGCGACCGTTGCTCACGCCGTTGGTCCTTGAGAAGTCGTAGGCCAGGCTCTGTACGGCGAGGCCCTCGTCGAAGGGGTAGTAGATGGCGAGCCCCGTCTCGTTGCCGGCCAGCGGATGGTTGTAGTTGCGTAGGATGTCGCCCTCGGTCAGAGCGCGGGTGAAGAAGCGGAACTCGTCGATGTAGCCTTCGAACCAGCGCTCCGAGGTGAACAGCCCCACGTTGCCGATGGCGAAACAGTCGGCACTACCCGATTGGCTCCAGTCGGTGTTCTTGCCGCTTACCACGACCTCTGATTTTGTTTCGCCGGCTTGTGTCAGATAGTATGTCAGTGTCTTAGCACTTGCGCTGTAGACCAGAGAGATATGACTCCACTCACCAGCGGGAATAAAGAGGTTTGAGGATTTGAAACTACCACCGCCGAAATAGCCTTCCAGACGATAGCGGTTGTTGGCCCGATCGTAGCGCGCACTGACGGTGAGCGCCCATTCCACGTCGAAGAGCGCATAGAGTGCACTGTCCGCCGACATCACGTCACTATTGGGATTGACGTACATTTGGATGCTGAAGTCGCCCGTGAGCAGTGACTTGAGGGTGGCATTGTCAGTTGCATACTTCATGCCCGCCCCCGCTCCGCTGAGTCTGACCGATCGCATGCCGCTGGTGATGTCGCCGTCGACCGTCTGCTGCTTCAGTGTCACCTTGACGCTGTCCACGGCGGTGCCGGTGCCGAAGGTGATGTTGCCGCTGATCATACCGGTGGTGAGGCTGAAGCCGTCGGTGGTCTCCTCGTCGTCGGCAGAACGGGTGTTGCCATCCTGGCTCCACACCACGACCTTATACTCGTTGAAGCTGCCGGGCAGGGCCGTCACGTCGTCGTAGCTGTAGCCCGAGGCGGTGCCGCTGGTGGCGTAGATGTCGGCCCAGGCACTGTCGTCGTTGCTGCCTAAGGGGCGGCGCTGGATGATGAAGTTGGTCTGGTTCGTGCCCACCTGCTTCACCTGCCACTGCAGCTTCACCATATTACTATAGGAACCGCGCGTGGCCGAGAAGCTGAGAATCTTCGAGCCGCCGAGCTTGGTGCCCACAGGGTCGGTGGTGTACTCTTTGTCCATCACCGTAATCTTCAGGCGGTAGTAATAGGTGCGGTTGGCAGTCAGTCCAGAGGCATCGACGTATTCACCTTCTACCGTGTTCTTGCTGGTGATAGCGATGGTCTTGACGTCGGTCCACGAGATCTTGTTCTCCGAACGCTGCAACACCAGCTGATAGGTTTTCGAGCCGGCATCCTCGATGGAGTTGTGCGACCAGTTGACCCTGAGCTTCGAATCGTCATAGACCTTCACCGAGTCAATCTTCACACTCCAGTCACGCTTCACCGTGATGGTGTCCGAAGTCGTCAGCTCGTCGCGGCGGTCGCCGTTGGTGGGTATGAAGGAAACCTCGTAGGTGTAGCGTTCGTCGTAGGTGGGCGCCTCGACTTCACAGCTGGTGGTGTTGTTGCTCAGCCCCTCAGCTATCCGCTCGCGGGAGGTGGCGTCTGCCGACGTCTTGAAGCGGTAGATGCTCCATGTGCCGCCAGTGTTGTTGCCCTCTTGTGTCCATGTGAGCTTCACCTGCTTGTTCCACTTGTTGCTGACGGTAAGGGTAGGCTTCCCCTTGGCGCGTATGTAGCCAGGGACAGAGACCTTGAACCACTCATAGACATTGACGTCGATGGTGGGGCTCATGGCTTTGTAGCCCGTTGGCGTAAAGCCGTTGATGGGTATGATGTATTCTATGTACTTGTCGGCATTGTTGTAGTAGTTGGTACGCTCCGTGAAGCTGACGGCCTGACCTGAGAAGCTGACCTTGTCCGAGCTGTAGGACTCTTTTGAAGTCAGAGCTGAAGCCGGCTTCCACGTCAGGTTAGCCGTTGTGGCACCATTGTAGGAGCCTACAACGGTGGGGCCGTAGTTTTGTATCAGGTTGCCGTTGAGTGCCATTTGGCCGAGGGCGGTCATGCTGGCTGAAAGGCTGCGGTTGCCCATCGTTCCGGTGAACGACCATGTGAACGACTGCTCCTGTGGGTCGTGGGTGTTGTTGATTTTCCAGTAGCCCGCAATCTTCACATTGTAAGTCTTGCCCAGCTGGATGTTGTCCATGAAGACGAGGCAGCTGACGACTTTGCGCTTGCTGCCACTGATGACACTGCTCTCGTTGTAGGGATTGTAGAACTTGACGGTGTAGGTCACACCGTCTACAGTCTTGGTGTAGGTGTCTCCCCACCAGTCGTCATCACTGCACGCTTTTGTGGCACCACTGCTATTGCCACTGCCGCTTCCAGGCCATGCCAGCTGGTAGTCGGGCGTGCAGATGTACTGGCCGTCGACAAAGAGCGCCGGTCCGGCAGTGACACCGCTTGGCACACCGCTTGGGCTCTGGTGCATAAAGAAGCCATTGTGGCCGTCGGTGGCATCGTAGTACATCACGGTGAAGGCTAGGTAGGGCTCAGCAAGCGTGGGCATGTGCACCACCGTATTGCTCTCTGTGGCACTTTTGAACTCACGTGTGTCGGCCCACATGGGGCTGCTGCCTCCGATGAGGCACAAGAGAAGCAGCAGTGGCACCCGCCACCACGGCTTCGAGTGAATTGTCCTGTGTTTCATAACCGTTGTTGTTTTAATGAGTGAATATTGTTTTTTTAACTTATAATAAATAGAGGAGAGAGGAAAGAGGAGAGAGGAAAGAGGAGAGAGGGGAGAGAGGAGACGGCTCCATGACGGAGGCGGCTTTGCAACTCGTCGCGGAGCTGCATGTTCTCACGGATCTCACGAATGATGGCTTCGTTCTTCTTGCGCATTTCGTGCTGGCTGTGGATGTTGTACCATAGCAACACGGCGACGATTACCACCAGTATGGCGATGATAGCGATGAGCAGGATGAGTGTTTCGTGAATCATACTTTTGCAGGTTGATTGATGCCGCAAAGATAGGCTGTTTTTTGATAACCTGCAATAGCTCAGACGAATTGACGGATGGTTTCAGACGAATTCGCGCCGCCTCTGTACCGATTGACGGACGGAGGCGACGCAATTAAGGATGGGGGAGGTGATTTGAGGTCAGCTGGTCGACTGCTGCTCACGGAACTGGGAGGGGGTGAGCGCATACCGCTGCTTGAAATTTCGACCGAAGGTGTCGGCACTGGGGAAGCCGCTGGCGTGGGCTACGTCGGCTACCGACATTTCGGAGTGCTCGGCCAGGAGCTTGGCGGCAAAGGGCAGACGGCAGTCGGTGAGGAAGTCGATGAGCGACTTGTAGGGGCTGCCCTTGGCAAAGGCGGCGCCGATGCGTTCCTTCGACAGATTGAAGCGGTCTACAAGCATCTGTCGATCGAGACGCGGGTCGAGATAGAGCTGTTCGCTCAAGATGGCGTCGCGCAGCTGGAGGTAGAGGGCTGTGTCGGAAGAGGGTAAAGCCCCCCTTTCGTCCCCCGAGGGGGACATTCCCGACGTTCCGTCGCCTACCCGTATCCTTTCTATAGTTTTACTGTTAAGGGTAGGGTCTATAGTACCCCCCTCGGGGGGAGAAAGCAGGGTTTTTGTGGTTTTTTGGGCATTTTCCCACATCTCCTTATATTTGATGGCGTCGGCTATCTCGCGGGCCAGCACGCGATTTTTCCGGGCCGTCTCGCGCCGCTTGTAGAAGAAGTAGAGGGCGAAGGCAATGGCGATGGCGAGGATGACGACGATGGCAGCGGTCATCCAGCGCAGGAAGCGGGCTTCGCTTTCAGCCGCCTGTCGTGCCAGTTGCTCTTCCTGAAGGTGATAGACGGTGGCCTGCTGAGCCAGCTGCTCATCCATGTTGCGCTGGTAGATGCTGTCCTTGATGATGTAGGCACGTCGCAGCAGCGAGAGAGCTTCGGCGGTGCGTCCACGTTGGCTGGTGGCAATGCTGCGGACATCGAGCAAAATCAGATAGTTGGTGCTGATGGTATCTTGTTCGGCGGCTTCAACGCGTGCCACCACTTCGTCGAAGCGTTTCCAGTCGCCCATATCGCTGTAGGCTGTCACCATTATTTTGTCGCAGTCCAGCGACTGGCTCCAGCGGGTGCGCCGCATCTCTGCTTCCCAGCGGCGCGCCTCGGCGAAGAGTGCTGCCGCGGGCTTCGAGGCTTTGATCACTCCATTCTCCACAGCATTGGCCTGCTGTGCGCGTGCCACCACAAGGTAGGCGAGAGTCTGGCCCCGCACGAAGTCGATATACTCGTCGGGGTTGAAGCCCTTGATCATGCCCGTGTAGCGTTCAGGTTTGGCTTCGAACTCTTTGATGCGCTGCAGCACTTGCTGTGAGAGGTTGACCATGTCGTCATAGCGAGTGTTGTCAAAGTAGATGTGGATCAGGCTCTTGCAGGTATCGTAGTAGCCCTGAATGCCACCTTGGAAGGTGTGGTCGGCTTTCATCTCGTCGGCGGTGGCTTGCAGGCTTTCGATGGCCTTTTCGGTCTGTCCCTGCTGAGCCAGAGCATAGGCGATGGAGGCGCCTGCCTTTGCCACGAGGTCCTTCCGGCCTATCTTGTGGGCCAGTCGCGACGCCTCGCTGCTGCAGCGTATCACCTCGGCCTGGTTGCTGTTGCTTCTGGCGATGCTGGCCATGAGCTGCCAGGTTTCGGCAAGGTTGACGGAGTCTACCTTCTCGCCTTTGCGTTCGGCTTCGTTGATGAGCTGCTTGCAAAGCTCACCGGCCTGTTGAAAGTCGGCATGGCCGCTGTAGTAGGTGACGGCCTTCAGATAGAGGGCGCGCTGCGACGATACGTTGCCGACGATGGCTGCCGAGTCGATGAGCTGCAAGGCCCGCTCGGGCTCGTTGACGAAATGGCTCATGGCGTAGGCCTCGGTGTAGAGCGAGTCGGCTCCACGATGGACAGAGCGTACTGCCCTGTTGCCGCAGCATGTCGTGGCTGCCAGCAGCGATAAGGACAGTACGCTCGTCAGAATGTGCTGAATCTTTTTCATATTCTCCAATTCAGGTGATATCGGTTTTGCTTTGCTGACGAAGTTTGGCTTTCACCGTATTGATGAGCAATGCTTACTCTACGACGATGGGCTTATACTTCGGCACGAGAGTCTTCATGACGACCCATCCGATGAGGTAGGCCACGGCACAGAAGCAGAACACCATCATGTAGGCTGCCGGCTTGCTGTCGTAGCCCAGGAACTGGAATGCCTCGCCCTGCCCTTCGGCGTATGTGAAGAGGTTGCCCGAAATCTTGTTGATAAGCATCGAACCCAGTCCGCCTGCCATAGCACCGATACCGGTGATGGTGGCGATGGTCGACTTCGGGAACATGTCGCCTACGGTAGAGAAGATGTTGGCACTCCATGCCTGATGGCCTGCTCCGGCCAGACCGATGATGATGGCGGGCCACCATGCCGGGTCGATGGGTGAGCCTTGCCACATGGCCAGCGGCTGTGCGAACAAAGCGAACAGGGGGAAGAAGGCGAAGATGAGCATGGCCAGCATACGTCCGGCATAGGGATTCATGCCGCGCTTCTCGACGAACAGCTTGGGCAGGTAGCCTCCGAAGATGCTCAGCACGGTGACGATGAAGTAGAGTGTGAAGATGAGCAGCTGACCCATGCCAGAGCTCGACTTGTAGCCGAACTGGTCGGAGAAGTAGGCGGGAGCCCAGAAGAGGTAGAACCACCACACGCCGTCGGTCATGAACTTACCCACGATGAACGACCAGGTCTGCTTGAAGGTGAAGCACTTGGCGAAACTGATGGCGGGACCCTCGTCGTTGGCATTCTTCGGGTCGTCGTCGGTCTCGGCATCCTGGTTGATATAGGTGAGCTCGGCACCATTGACGTGCTTGCTCTTGTTGGGCTTGTCGTAGATGAACACCCAGAGGGCCATCCATACGAAGCCCAGCGCACCGATGATGATGAAGGCCATCTCCCATCCGAAGGCCTCAGCCAGCGGCGGGATGCTCACGGGGGCTGCCAGGGCTCCAACCGATGCACCGGCATTGAAGATAGAGGTGGCAAAGGCACGGTCTTTCTTCGGGAAATATTCGGCCGTCACCTTGATGGCTGCGGGGAAGTTGCCGCTCTCGCCCATTGCCAGCACGGCACGACAGAAGAGGAACAGATAGACGCTGACGGTGGCGATGCTCAGGGCTGTCATCGAGCCAGCCTCTACGGCGCGCAGGGCTGCCACGTCGGCCAGTCCGACATACTTCATCGTGACCCATCCGCAGGCTGCGTGCAGACAGGCACCGAGCGACCATACGAAGATGGCCCACAGATAGCCTTTCTTCGTGCCCATCCAGTCGATGAACTTACCGGCAAAGAGACAGAACACGGCGTAGAGGATGGAGAAGACAGAGGTGATGGTGCCATAGTCGGCATCGGTCCAGTGGAACTCGGGTGCGATGAAGTCTTTCCACGTGAGCGACAGTACCTGACGGTCCATGTAGTTGACGGTTGTCGCGAAGAACAGCATCGCGCAGATAACCCAACGATAGTTGGTCATTTTGGTAGTTTGTACGGAAGACATTGTTATTTACTATTTACGAATATACTATTTGCGATTTATTTACGATTTACGAATTTACGATTTACGAATTTACGATTTACGAATTTACGATTTACGAATTTACGATTTACGAATTATTTACGATTTAGGAATTTACTATTGATTGTTCGTTTAGGCAGGTGCAAAGGTACGAATAATTGTTGATATACGCGCACGTACAATTTATAATAATGCCGCAAACGTTTGCAGCCTGTCTCGCACTCTCGTAATCTCGCACCTTCGCACCCTCGATAAACATTTCTCGTACCCTCGAACCTCGCACCTTCGCACCCTCGATAAATCTAATCCTGATAGTAGACGCGCTTGACGCGACCTGCCACGGCGGTGAGCACCTCGTAGGGGATGGTGTCGATGATGTCGGAGAGCACGGCCACGGGCAGATGCTCACCGAAAATCTCCACCGTGTCGCCCTCCTGGCAGGGGATGTCCGTCACGTCTATCAGGGCCACATCCATACAGATGTTGCCCACGTAGGGAGCCCGCTGCCCGTTGACAAGACAGTAGCCGCGACCGCGTCCCAGATGGCGGTTGAGTCCGTCGGCATAGCCGATAGGTATGGCGGCGATGATGCTGTCGCGATGGAGCACCCCCTTGCGGCTGTAGCCCACGGTGTCTTCTTTCGGCACATGGCGCATCTGCAGGATGGTGGTCTTCAGCGTCGATACGGTGTGGAGCGCCTCGTTGTTGCGCGGGTTGACACCGTACAGACCCAGTCCCAGACGGCACATATCCAGCTGACGCTCAGGGAAATGCTCTATGCCGGCTGAATTGCAGATGTGGCGCAGTATCTTGTGCTGGAACTCCTGTTGCAGCCTCTTGCTCGCCTTGTCGAAGAGGTCGAACTGCTGAGCAGAGAAGCGGTCGAAGTCGTCGCTGTCGCTACCCACGAAATGCGAGAAGACGGAGCGCGGGATGAGTGCCTGCTGATAGTGCAGCGCATGGGCCAGCCGGTCCATCTCGTCGGCGTCGTTGGCGTTGAAGCCCAGGCGGTGCATGCCCGTGTCGAGCTTCACGTGGACGGGCCAGCCCGTGATGCCCTCCTTCCGGGCGGCATGCACGAGGGCGTCGAGCAGGCGGAAGCTGTACACCTCGGGCTCCAGGCGGTAGTCGAAGAGCGCCTTGAAGGCCGTCATCTCAGGGTTCATCACCATGATGTTGGCCGTGATGCCCGCTTTCCGGAGCGTCACACCCTCGTCGGCCACGGCCACGGCCAGATAGTCCACCTGGTGGTCTTGCAGCGTCTTGGCTATCTCTACAGCTCCGGCACCGTAGGCATCGGCCTTGATCATGCACACCATCTTCGTCTCCGGACGGAGGAACGAGCGGTAGTAGTTCAGGTTGTCTACAACGGCATTGAGGTTCACCTCGAGGATGGTTTCGTGCACCTTCTTCTCCAGGAGTTCGGTGATGCGGTCGAAGCCGAAGCGGCGTGCCCCCTTCAGCAGGATTACTTCGTCGTGCAGCTGGCGGAACACGTCGCTCTGGACGAAGCTCTCCGTGTCGTCGAAGAAGAACTTCTGCGGTGTGTCTATCACGTCGTGACAGGCCGAGATGTCGCCACCGATGCCGATGAACTTCTGTACGCCTCGGCTCACAGCCAGGCGCGAAACCTCGGTATAGAGCTCGCGCCGGGGCAGTCCGCTCTGGTAGATATCGCTCAGGATGAGCGTCGAGTTGCCCCCGCGCCGCTTCAGGAAGTCGAGTGCGATGTCGAGCGACTCAATGTCGTTGTTGTACGAGTCGTTGATGAGCAGGCATCCGCGCTGTCCCTCCTTCACCTCCATACGCATGGCTACGGGTTCGAGGCGCGCCATCCGCTGGGCGATGATGTCGGGCGAGAGGCCGAGATAGAGTGCTGCTGCGGCACAGGTCAATGAGTTCTTGACCGAAGCGTCGTCGGTGAAGGGCAGCGTATAGCTTCCCTCCATACCTTTATAATTATATTGTACGTGGAGCGTGGTGCCGACATCGTCTTTCTCGTCGTCTTTTTTCTCGAGGTGCGAGGTACGAGATACGAGGTACGAGAATACTATGGTGGAAGGCGAAGCTGCTAATCTCGTACCTCGTACCTCGCACCCCGTACCCCGAATTTCTACCACCTCGCCGCTGAAGCCCGACTCCTTCAGGCACTCCATCACCAGGGGATCGTCGTCGCCGATCACCACCGCCTTGGCATCCTTGAAGAGGCGCATCTTCTCCATGCACTTCTCGCGCATCGACGAGAAGTTCTCCTGATGGGCAGGGCCCAGCGTGGTGAAGATGCCCAGCGTGGGCTGGATGATGTCGTGCAGAGCCTGCATCTCGCCCTTCTGGCTGATGCCAGCCTCGAAGATGCCCATCTGCGCATGCTCGTTGAGCAGCCATACCGACAGCGGCACACCCACCTGCGAGTTGTAGCTGCGGGGCGAGCGCACCACGTAGAGGTCTTCGCGCAGCAGCTGGTAGAGCCACTCCTTGACCACCGTCTTGCCGTTAGACCCCGTGATGCCCACGATGGGGAAGCTGAACTCGTCGCGATGGCGCTCGGCCAACCGCTGCAGGGCCCGCCTGGTGTCGTTCACCAAGAGGAAACAGGCCCCCGAATAGCGGTTCGCCAGCTCGTCGCACCCACCTTCGCGGGGAGCCACCACGAAGGCCCTCACCCCTCGCTCGTAGAGCTCGCGGATGTATCTGTGGCCGTCGTTGCGGCTCGTCTTGATGGCAAAAAACAATGTTTCCTCCGGGAAGCTCAGCGAGCGGCTGTCGGTCAGCAGCCATCTCACCTTGCCGTTCCACTCTCCATAGCGGCGTGCGCCCATCAGCGCTGCCACCTTCTCTATCGTGTATGTCATTTGTGCTCTTTCTTCTTTTTCTGATTCCTCTTGTTCGGGTGGTTTCCTCCCTTCACCTTTTCGTGCTACTCCCCTTTCAGCTGGTTGATTTCTTCCTCCAGCATGGCTATCTTAGCTTCGAGTATGGTTATCTTTTCTTCTTGTTGCATATTCATGTGAAGATTTTCGATTGCCATATCCTCAATTTGTGCGGTCTTTTCTTCAAGACATGTGGTCCTGTCTCCTCCGGTGATAATCGCGTTTTGATGCACCTCCATCTGTTCCTGAATAGCATAGATGCTTGCTTGCTGCGCATCCTGGCTGTATCTGGTATCGGCCAGCTCGGCTTTTGTCGCATTGATATCGTTCTCGACCATCTCCATCCAGGCCTGCAGGTCGCCGCCCGTGACGACGAGTTGGCCGTCGTTGAAGGTGAGCGAGCGGATGTCGTTCGGACCGATGTTGATTTTCGTACCGTTGGTCATCTCGATGACCATGTTATAAGTGTTCTCCTGTGCCCGGGCAGAAAAGGTTGCCAGCAGGGCGAGAAACAGCGAAACGAGTGTGATTTTCTTCATCATCATGTTTTATTTTTTTAGTGATTAGCAATTTTTAGTGATTGTGTGGCTGTTCTTACCACATAGGCACCCTTGGGATGCTGAGAGAGATTGATGGCAGCCTGACCGTCGGCATTAGCCTGCGTCTGGCCCACCACCTTGCCGTCGGCAGTCAGCAGCTGTACGGTGCTGCCAGCCTTCAGATGGTCGAAGAGCAGCATGCCCGCACGCAGCGATGGCTTGTCGGCGACGAGCTCGCCGAGCGAGGTGGGAATCTCCTGCGTCGTGGTGAACAGTCCGCGGTTGATGTCCTCCACCTCTACGTCGTAGTTGTCGCCCGCGTCGGTAACGATGTGCAGCGCATTGCCCGAGTAGGTGATGACCGGATTGTCCGCCAGACTGATGAACACAGCCTCGCCGCCGATGTTCAGCGCGAGATACTGTACCCCCTCTTGTGCCGACGCTCCGACGCTCCATGCTGCGCAC